>JBNMOZ010000011.1:0-25217 GCA_051276005.1 Bradymonadia bacterium
GCTGCCGCGGTCGAGGCCTACTACTGGTTGTCCGAGGCCGAGTCGCCCTGCAACCAGATCGACCTGGCCATCGATCGTGACAACGGTGACGTCGTGCAGCGCACGGCTGAGGCCAACGTCAACAACGACGCGCTGACGCCGGTCCTCGTGGACCTGCTCGCCGACATGACCCGCTATGCGCAGATCGAGGCCGGCGCCGCGCCGGGCGCGGATGACGTCAACGTCGCCGCTGGTGACTTCACGGTCATCCTCGACTACCAGCGCCAGGATGTTGGCGTGGAGTGCAACAACGGCCCCGGTGGCCTGGAGTGCATCAACGACCTCGACGCCCTGCGGCTCGAGCTCAAGGGCATGGACCTGGCCGACTCGCTCGATGTAGCGGCGTCGCGCGGTGTCTGGGTCCGCGGGTGGCAGAGCTGCTTGGTCAACACCCTCAAGTTCCGCATCGAGCTGTCGGTCTCGCGCCTGTCGTTCGTGTGCGGTCTCTTCAATCAGCACTACCTGCAGGCCCGCGATAAGCAGGGCATTGGGGAGTACCTGATCGAGGAAGAGGGCTGTGCCCTCAACGACGCGCAAGCACGCACCGTGCGTGATGGCGCTGCGGCGGCAGCAGCCTGTGTGGCCTTGGTCGCGGGTGACAACTGCACGTTCGGTGAGGTCGACGGCATTCGCATCGACGGCAAGTGTGTCGACGATGGGGCAGCCGCGACCTGCGAGCCGCGCATCTGCTCGGATCCCGCGGCGTTGGACTTCTATAAGGACGAAGACACGCGGTGCTTCCTCATCGAAGCCTACAACGAGTGCCTGGTGCCTGGCCGTCCGGGTCTCAACGACGCGTATCCGGTCGACGCGGAGCTCGACAACGTGCCTGCTGCCTGCGAGCCCCCCGCAGAAGACTAGGCCCCTTGCGCCCGCTCATCTCACCCGACGCCCGCATGGCGTTCGGGTGAGTCGCCCCCATCGGGGCCCCTTCCTTTTCACCGCGACACCCATCCAGCCCGCGGTCGAACTGCGTCTATCATCAGATGTTCCTGCCGTTTCATGCCGGCGCACATAGACGCGTCCGAGGGACCCGTGTACGGTGCTCCGATGAAATTGGGGCCTAACGTTACCGTTCTCGAACACGGCGATCAGACCATCTATCTGATCGGTACCGCGCATATCTCAAAGCGCTCCGTGGACGAGGTCCGAGAGACCATCGAAGCCGTTCAGCCCGACACGGTCTGCATCGAACTTTGCAAGACTCGATACGACTCGCTGATGGACGAGAACCGTTGGCGAAAGCTCAACGTCTTCGAGGTCATCAAGCAGGGTAAGGTGCTGTTCGTTCTGGCGAATCTGTCGCTGGCAGCGTTTCAGCGACGTCTCGGAGACAAGCTTGGTGTCAAGCCAGGCGCTGAGCAGCTCGAAGCTGTCCACGTCGCCAAAGAGATCGGCGCTGAGTTGGTCCTCGCCGATCGCGACATTCAGGCGACGCTGAAGCGGACCTGGCGCAACCTGGGTTTTCGCAACAAGCTCGCACTGCTCGGCCAGCTTCAGGGCGGCTTCTTCGGCAAGGGCGAAGAAGAAGAGATCACCGAGGAGACCCTTGAGAAGCTCAAGGAGAGCGACGCGATCAACGAGGCCATGCAGGCCTTCGCTGAGGAGTTGCCCCAGGTGCAGGGCCCGCTGATCGACGAGCGCGATCAGTACCTGATGTCATCGGTGCAAGAGGCGCCGGGCAAGACGATCGTCGCCGTCGTAGGTGCCGCGCATGTGCCCGGCATGCGGCGCTACCTGGGCAAGACAATCGATCGCGACGCGCTGTGCGTGATCCCGCCGGGGTCGCGCTGGGCCAAGGGCATCAAGTGGATCATCCCGGCCCTCATCTTGGTTGCGTTCTACTTCGGCTATCAGAAGAACCAGGGGCAGAGCTTCGAGGCGATGCTGTGGGCTTGGATCATCCCCAACGCGGTCATGGCCGGGTTGTTGACGATGCCGCCGATCGCCAAGCCGCTCTCGACGTTGACCGCCATCGTCGCGTCACCGATCACGTCACTCAACCCCACTATCGGGGCGGGCATGGTCGTCGGCTTGATGGAAGCCTGGCTGAGGAAGCCCACGGTGGAAGACGCCGAACGCGTGCGCGACATCGCGGGGTGGCGTGACGCCTTCCACAACCCGTTCACGCGGGTGCTGATCGTCGCGGCGCTGGCAACGATTGGATCAGCGCTGGGCGCCTACATTGGGGCGGCGTTCGTGGTCAAGTTGATGGTGACGGGCTAAAGCGGCTCTCTCTCCGCCAGCACGCGCTCTCCCCGCCAGCACGCGCTCTCCCCGCCAGCACGCGCTCTCCCCGCCAGCACGCGCTCTCCCCGCCAGCGCGCCTTCTCTGCGGGCCTGGCAGGCCAATCTGGCCTCGCGTACTGACCGCGAAGGCCTGCCTTGAACACACGACCGTCGAGTTGTCAGCGCGCGAGGCGATACAGCGCGCGCATCCAGGCGGGCAGGTCTTTGACCGTCGGCTGGGTCTCGAAGCGTGTCATCGCGGCCGTCGCCAGCCTGCCGCTCATATGCATCAGGGCGATCGCTCCCGCCGGACCCGTCGCGAGCGGGCGCACGATAATCCGAGCCAGCTCAGGCGGTAGGGCGGCGCAGTATCCATCGACGTAGCCGTCTTCGGACGCCATGGAGAAGTAGATCATCCAGACCTCGCCGGGTTGGATCGCCATGAGTTCGCCGTGGGCCACGTTGCGTAGATCGGTGACGCGGGCCGTGGCAAAGCCGCTCTCTCGGCAGCGCGCGGCAAAGTCAGCCGCGGCCGGTTGCGCCAGGCCCGCACCCAAGGCGAGCACGTGTCGAGGCCGCCGGTCAGGCAACTCGGGCAGCGGGCACGCCAGACCCGAGATGCCGGCGGACGCGTCGTACATCGCGGCGGCCAGAGTGATGAGCGGGATCTGTGCACGCGGATCAGCCAGCCCGGGCATCGACGACTGCGGCGCGGGGGGCAGCACGATCGCATCACCGCCGCTGCCGCGCACGAGGTCGCACAGCGGGGCAGAGCCATCGCAGACCACGGCATAGATTTGTCGCATGCGGTGGGCGGCGTAGAGCATATCGTGGTGCCGCCCCGACGCGCTCAAGAACAGGGCCTTGGTGTCTGCGGGCATCTCTCGATGTAGACAATCGGTGGGGGTCAGCGCCCAGGCAGGCATGCCGGATGCTTCATGCAGCCGGGCCCAGAGTTGCGCCACGGGAAAGGTCGCGCCGGTGGCGACGATGGCCAGCGGCCCGTGCAGCGCGGCGCGCATGCGTTTGAGCCGCCACCCGGCCAGGCTGGCGACTGTTCTGTCGGCCAATTCACGGGGCTCGATCGGGATCGACTTGGAGGACAAGGGTCTCTTCTCTCCTTCACAGCGTGCGCCATTATGATAAATCTTTTAGAGGGCATTCGGCTATGCCGGTGCGCGACTCGAAGCGAGCGTCTTTTGCAGATTCAGCAACCTGGCTCCAAGATCGGGAAATACCCGATCGTCCGTCTTATCGCGGCGGGTGGCATGGGCATGCTGTACGAGGCCCTGCATCCCGTCCTTGGTTTTTCCGTCGCCATCAAGACCATCCGGCCCGATTTGGCGCATGATCGCACCGTCATCGATCGTTTCCTCAACGAGGCGATCTCGGCGTCTCGGGTGCGCGATGAGCGGCTGCCCAGCATTCATGATCATGCGACCCTGCCCGACGGCTCGCCCTATATGGTGATGGAGTTCCTTGAGGGTGAGGACCTGGCGCACAGATTGGCCCGGGGCGCGCTCGCGCCAGACGTGGCGACGCGTATGCTTGTCGAGGTGCTCGAGGTCCTCGACAAGGTCCACCGGCTCGGCATCATTCACCGCGACATCAAGCCTCAGAACATCTTCCTGGCGCGCAGCGCGCTGGCCGGTGAGGTGCCCAAGCTGCTCGACTTTGGCGTCGCACATATCGCCAGCAACGTGATGACGCGGCCGGGCGAGGTGATGGGCACGCCGATGTATATGGCGCTCGAGCAGGCGGACGGTCGAGGCCACGTCGGCGCGTGGACCGACGTCTTCGCCGCGGGCGTCGTCCTCTATGAGTGCCTGGCCGGCCCCGGCGTGCGGCCCTGGGGCTCCATCGCGCCGGTCGTCTACCTCAATCGGCTGGGTCAGGGCGCGCTACCGACCCCCATCGGGAACGTGGTCAGTGGTCTCGCGCCGGGCCTGTCGGCCGCGATCATGCGGGCGTTGGCCATTCGTGTGGAGGACCGCTGGCCCGACGCGGCGAGCTTCGCGCACGCCCTCGAGCCGTTCGCCCGGCCTCGTCAGTCGGTCTTTCGTCAGGGAGCGGTGCAGCCGCCAACACCACAGACCGTCGCTCCAGACGCGGCCACGGCGTGGAGCACGGTAGCGCCGCAGCGTCCAACGCCGGGGGTCGACGCCGATGCCGTCAGTAGGCTGCGGTCGCGCCTGGCCGGCATCCGCCGCAAACTCGGCGCGGACGCAACCGAGCGTTTGCGGGTCGGGGAGCGCCGACACGTCTCCTTGTTGGCGCTGTCTTTCGAGCTGAGCGCCAGCGTCGGTCTGGCCTTCGATCCGGAGGGCGTCGACGGCGTGCTGCACGACATCGTGACCGTGCTGGGCCAGACCATTGACGATTGCAGCGGTCGGGTCGAGCAGCAGTTCGGGCGCACGCTCCTGGCGACGTTTGGACATGACCAGACCCGCGAAGACGATGCTGAGCACGCCGCACTTGCGGCGCTGCGCCTGATGGAGCAGCGCCTGCAAATCGAGGCAGCGCTCGCCGAAGTGGGCTACGTGGTCACGCTGCGCATCGGGCTGCATTCGGGCTTCATTCTGCATGATCCTCGCGCGCAAGCGCGCATCGTGGCGCCGGTGGCGGGCGACACGGCGACGGTGGTGCGGTTCTTGGAATCGCACGCGCCGCTCAATGGGGTCTACGCGAGTCGCGACGTGCGTGAGGCCGCGGGCAGTCGCTTTGAGTGGCGCGCGCTGGGCCCGCATACGATGCGCAATCGCAGCGAGCGGGTCGAGATTCACGAGCTGATCGGTCTGCAAGACGTCGCCGCCTGGAGTCGGCGTGAGGTGCGCCCGTTTGTGGGCCGCAAGGGTAAGTTGGCGGGCCTGCTGGGCGTGTGCAGCGGCATCGGTATTCGAGTCGGCGTCGTCGTCGCGCAGCCCGGCTTCGGCAAGACGCGACTCATCGAAGAGGCGTTGCGTCGCCTGGCCGCGCAAGCCACTGCACCGACGATTTTGTTCGCTGGGCCCGAGCTCGAACAGCCGTATGGTCTCTGGGGGCGCATTGTCTCGCAGGCGCTGGGCATTCGCCATGGCTTCGCCGTCGAAGGCGCCCTGCAGCGGCTGGGTGTCGACGAGGCCCGGCATGCTGTGGTGCTGCGGTTGCTGTTGGGCGATCCCGACGCCGCGCCGGCTCAAATCGCGGCGCCCGACATCCTCAAGAAGCGCATCGCGCGGGCGATCATCGCGGTGCTGACCGCCGCGGGTCAGGCCGCATGGGCAGACGCGCACCGCCCGCTCCTGGTGGTCCTCGACGGTCTGCGCCGCGCCGATGAGGCGAGCCTGAACCTGCTGACGACGATCCCCGGACAGCTCGAGGCCATCGACGGCGTGCAGAGCGATCGCCTTCCGATCTTTCTGGTCTCGGCGCGTGCGGGCGAGGCGCCGATCTTTGAGGGGTGCGTCGCCGAGGAGATTGCGCTGCTTCCGCTCAGCGACGCCGAGGTCGAGCAGCTGGCGCGCAGTTTGGTGCCCGAACAGTTCTTCTCGCCAGCCGCGTTGCGCTTCATTCGTGAGAGGGCGGGCGGCTCGCCACTCTTCGTCGAAGAGCTCGTCGTTTCGCTGGCTGATGGCGTGCTCAATAGCGCCGATACCGCCGTGCTGTCGGGCTTTCGGGTGCCCGGATCGCTTTATGGGATGCTGCTCGCGCGCCACGACCGGCTGCCGCCGCGCTTGCACGATGTCGCCCAGTACGTCTCGGTCTTCGGAGAGCGCATCTGGCCCGAGGTTTGGTCCACCATCGCGCAGGCGCCGACGTTACACGGCCACGCGAACCCGACGAATCGCTCGCCGCGCGCCGAACTCAATGCGCTCGCCGACGCGGGGATCCTGGAGTGGCGCCCAGACGGTGGCGAGATCTGCTTCGTGTTTCGCCAGGAGCTGTTGCGCGAGGCCATCTATGCGACGGTCCTGCCCGAGAATCTTCGCCTTCTGCATCGCTTGATCGCCGAGGCGCTTGCGGCGCAGCCCGAGTCTGAGCGGCGTCCTCCGCAGATTCTCCATCACTTCCATCAGGCCCGCCAGATCGATCGTACCGTCGAATACGCACGAATCGTCGGCCAACGCGCGCTCGAAATTGGGGCGTTTGAAGAGGCCGGGCGCGCGCTGCAACTCGCCACCCGACTGCAGCCGCAGGTGGCCAACTCCACCCCCACTGAGAACGTGCAAACGCTGCTGGGTCTGTCGTGGACGCGGGTCTATCTGGGGCGCCTGGGCGAGGCGTTCGAGGCGGCGCACGACGCCGGAGATAAGGCGTCGAGCCACGGCTTGTTTGATCTGGCAGGCCAGGCCTACTTGGCGTGTGCGCAGTCGGCGTTGCTGCGCCACGAGCATGAGGACGCGCTGAGCGAGTTGGAGATGGCCGAGCACAGCTTCGCGATGGCGGGCGACGCGCTCAGCGTCGCGCGATCGCGCAGCGCGCAGGGCTTCGTGCTGTGCGCTATGCGACGCATGAGCGACAGCCTGCCGCTGGTCGAGGACGCCTGGGCGGTCATTCGGGTGCACGGTCAGCGATCGGCCGTTCTGCGCGCGGCGCATGACTACGGCAACGTGCTGGTCGACCTTAAGCGCGCGCCCGACGCCCTTGCGGTCTTCGACGAGGCATTGTTGCTGGCCGATGCGCGCGTCGAGGTCGCCGCGCCCGGCCCTGCCGAGGCCTGGGTCGAACCCGCGGTGCGCTCGGCGCGGGCCATCGTCTTCGCCCGATTGGGTCGCCTCGATGAGGCCATCGCCGCGCAGACCGAGGTGTATGAAGAGGGCGTCGCGCAGGGCAATCGCATCACGCAGACCATGTCGAGCTTCCATCTCGCCGACCACCTGTTGGGCGCCGGCCGCCTCGACGAGGCCAAGACCTTCGCGGACCGCGCGATGCACCTGGCGGGCACCAACAACATGCCCGGACGGGCCATTCGTGCCCGCTTGACTTTGGCCAAGATCGACCGCGCCCGCGGCGACACTGACGGATTTTTAGAGCATCTCGAGGCCGGCGAGTTTTTGGCGCGCACCACGCTCAACCAAGAAGGCGGCGCGGCGGACGGCATCTGGCTGAAGCTGGCGAAGCCGCTGGCCGACGCATTGCAATCACCCGATCAGGCGCCGCGCCGTGGGCAGGTCCATGGCGAGGCGCGTCGCCGCGCCAGCAACAGCGTCGACGGTGACCTGCTGGCCTGGATCGCGACGCTTGACGCTCAGGGCGAAGCCGCGCACTCCGATGCCGAATCTGCCGCGCCCGACGACGCGCGCGACGAAGACGACGGCTGACGCAGGCCTTACCTTCTGTGGCCGGGTTTGGCACACTCCGGCCAGGAGGTATCATGGACGAGCAGACCTTGCGTGCTTTTGGCGCGTTGATCGTGAAACTGCAGACTGGGACGCCGCTGAGTCGGTCTGAGACCCGCGACGCGTATCTGCAGATCTTTCGCAACGAGCAGCCCGATCTGCAGCAGGGCGCGTTCATCGCGGCCCATGTATGCGTGCCGCCGACTGTCGAGAGTCTGGTGGGGTTGACCGAGGCGCATAACGACGAGTGGAGTCGGTGCGTCCCGCCCATGCCGCCGTTGGGCACCCCGCACCTTGGCATCGTCGGGGTGGGCCTCGACGGGCTCAAGAGCTTCAACGTGTCCAGCGCGGCCGCGGTCGTTGCCGCGGCATGCGGCGTCCCGGTGCACAAGGTCGGCGCGCCCGGCATGACGGGGGTGAGCGGCAGCGCCGACGCCTTCGCGCTGTGGGGCGTGCAGCCCGAGGCGCCCGTCGAGTCGGCCTATGAGGCTCTGCCGCAGATCAACCTGGGCTTCACCACACCGGTCAGCCCGCGCTTGCGTCATATGGGCATTGGGCGCGTGCTCAGCCAGATGCGCTGCAAGACGATGATTCACCTTGCCGGCCCCCTGGGATCGCATAGCGGCGAGCGCCACAAGATCATTGGCGTGCCGGCGCCCCCGGTGGGACAGCTGATCATCGCTGCGATGCTAGAGCTTGGCTATGAGCGTGGGCTCGCACCCTGCGGGACCTGTCCGGCCGAGCCGGGCAAGTTCATGGACGAGTTCAGCAACCTGGGTCCGACCATCGTCTCCGAGTTGGCCGACGGCGCGATCAGCCAATACACGGTCACGCCCGAGATGTTCGGGATTCGCACCGCGGAATACGCCGAGATCGCGGCCGCGTCCACCCGCGAGGGCAACGCACGCATTGGCGCACAGACCATCGCGGGCAAGCTGCCGGGCGCCTACGAAGACCTGCTGGCCATCAACGCCGCGGCCTGTCTGCACATCATGGACATGTGCGATGACTGGGCAGACGGCACGCGAAAGGCGCGGGCTGCGATTCAGAGTGGCGCCGCATGGGCCACGCTCGAGCGGCTGATCGACTTCCAAAACGCGGATCCCAAGGCCGGGCGCGCGCAGCTTAGCGCGCTCCTTTGATCGCGGGTCCGTCTCTGCCTGCGCCGCTGCCTGAGCCTTTGGCGGGCGACTGCTGATGCAGTGGGTTCGCCTGGGCCCCGAGCGCGTCGTGGTCGCGTCCGCAGATCGGGCGTGGCTGCATACGTGCCGCTCCGCTGATGTCTTCGATCCGTTCTCACAGCCGATGACCGGGCCAGGTACGCCGGCAACGACCGCGCGTCTGCTCGATGGCGCGTTGGGGGCCGGCAGGGCGACGGCCGCGATCACGTGGACCGCGCCGCTGCTGCCATTGACGGCGAACCGCTGGATCTGGCGCCTCGTGGGCTACTATCACCTGACAACCCATACGCCCGGGCTGATGCGGGGCGCCGCCGACGCCTTCTCACAGGCGGGCCGCCAAGACCTCGCAGACTGGGCGCGCGAGAAGGCCGACGACGAGGATCATCACGATCGCCTCGCGCTCAAGGATCTCGAAGATCTGGGCATCGATGGCGCGGGGCTGGTCGCCGCCGAGCTGCCAGAGACCGCCGGCGCGCTGGTGCGCTATTTCCACGACAGCGTCGCCGAGAGCGTCCCGTTGCGCTGTCTGGGGTACGCCCACGCTGTCGAGCGGCTGGCCATCGCGCAGGGGCAGGGGAGCATCGATCGGGTGCGCGCGGTTTTGCCACCTGGCAGTCGGGCATGGCGCAGCCTGAAGGTGCACTCTGGCGTGGGCTCCGATGTGAAGCATGTCGCTGAAAATGTTGACATCATCGCGACTTTAGCGCCCGCTGAAAGATCGCGCGTCGCCGTTGCGTGCCATGATGTGGCTGCGTTATTGTTCCGCACACCTAACGCGGGGCAGCTCAGTGAGGCCGACCTCGTTGAGCGGCTGGTCCCGTGGCACCGCGCAGGGAGAGACCATGTCCAACGCGAATGACGCCGTCCTCAGTCAGTGGAAGCAGATCGTAGAAAAGGCTTGGGAGAACGACAGCTTCCGCAAGATGCTGGTCGAAAATCCGCTGGGCGTGCTCAAAGCCGCAGGCATGGACCCGGGTGTCGGTTCGGTCGTCATCCATGAGAACGATTCGAACACCAAGCACTTCGTGCTGCCTGCCAGGCCGCCCGAGGTCGGCGTCGAGGAAATCGACGGCGCTCTGATGGGCGACGCGAACCCCGGCTTCTAGAGTCTCGCCGAAGCCTGGCTGCCGAAGCCTGGCTGCCGAGGCCTGGCTTCTTCCCCTTCAGTCGAAACCCAACTCAACGTCCCAGCAACGCGCGCCGGCAGGCGACCCAGCGTTTGACTGAGAAGACGCGCTTGAGGTGCTTCTCCAGGTCGGCGGCGAAGGCCTGACGCACAGGCAAGGGTGCGCTAGCCAGAAGCTGGGCGGCCTCCAGACACCGATCGGGATGCAGCAGCGCGAGGCGAGTGGCCACTGCGCCCGCCAACGACGGCGCCTCTGCGAGCACCGCGGGCAGCGCCAGCACGACGGCATCGACGTCGTCGGGCAGCGTGGCCTGCCATGCGCGCCCCCGCAGTCCAGGCACCTCCAGACATCGCTGAACGAGCGCGCGCGCGACGGCCTGATTGGGCCGAGCGACGTCGACGATGAAGGCCAGCGCGCTGGCGACGAGCCGATTGCCCGGCTGGGTCGGATCGGGCATCTCGTCCCAGTCTCCGGTGAGCGCCCGCTCGGCGATCGGGGCCACCAGCCGGCGCAGCATCAGGGCATGCGCGGTTTGAATGGCCGCGCCCGCGCGCAGCCCTGTCTCTAGGTGTGTCGCCGCGATGGCGGCCCCGCAGGCGCGCTCGACAACGGCCGCAAAGGCCGGATAGGTCACGGAGGCGCGCACCAGGCGACCCCGCTCGGCCACGGCGGTCAACGCATCGACGAGCAGCCCCTCGACCGGCAAGGGCGCGCCTTCGAAATTCTGCGAAGTCTGATCAGTCACTGTTATCCTCCGCCGTCTTTCGATTGGAGGCCATCATGCGCCAGGGCCTGTTCGCCTTCGACGGCGATCGCTTTGTTGTCCACTATCAGGAGAAGCCCGATCTGGATCATGTCGGATGGTTCGACGCCATCGGCCTGCCCAGTCACGGGCCGGGCTATGACGCATTGCTGCGCGGCAAGGTGCTCGACGACATCGACGCCGATCGCGTGATCGTCGGCTTCTACAACGCCGCGTACCTGTCGAATCGACGCTTCACTCAGGTGGTCAAAGCCTTTGAGCTCGACGAAGACCGCGTGGTGGAGAAGCGACTGTCCGAGGCCTATTCATAGCGCGTCGGAGGGCTCAAAGCCCCATCTCTATTCGTAGTAGGGCTCCAAAGCGTCGAGCAGCGTCGCCAACTCGGGATCGTCGCTCGCCTTGGGCGCAGCGATCATGAAGCGCGCGTAGAAGTGGCCCCGGCCGGTCTTGGTTGGGATGCCGCGATCGCGAATGCGCACGCGGCGACCGCTCTGGGTGCTGGGCGGGACCGTCAACGTCAGGCTCGTGCCCTCGGGTGACGGCACCTCTACCTGGCCGCCGAACACGGCTTGCTTGAGCGTGACCGGCATGTCGAGGGTGAGATCGTCGCCGTCGCGGGTGAAGCCGGGTGGAGTCGAGATGCTCAACGTCAGCATGAGATCGCCGCGGCCGGCCGCGCCCTGGGCACCCTTGCCGCGCACGCGCATGCGCTGGCCTTCTTTCGCGTCGGCGGCCACGCGCACCGTCCCACCCTGCACCGACAACTCGCAGCCTTCGAGCGCCTGACGCAGGCTGATGACGGCTTCGGCTTCCAGGTTGGCGCCCTTGGTCGGTCGCGGGCGCGCGCGGCGTCCACCGCCACCAAACAGCCCGCCCAGCAGGTCGTCGAGGTCGCCGAAGCCACCCAGGCCTGCGCCGCCCGCGCCGCCAGAGTTGAACCCGCCGCGGCGTCCGCCACCGCCGGCCCATCGCTGGTAGTTGCGGGTTGCCTGGGGATCGAAGCCCTGGCGCAGGCCGTCAGCGCCAAACTCGTCGTAGGCCGCGCGCTTCTTCTCGTCCCCGAGCACCGCGAACGCCGCGCTGACCTCTTTGAAGCGCTCCTCGGCGGCCGGGTCATCGGGGTTGCGATCGGGGTGCAGCTGCTTGGCGAGCTCGCGATAGGCGTGCTTGATCTCTTTGGGGTCGTCGCCCTTGGTGACGCCCAGAATTTGAGACAGGTCCTTGGCCATGCCGGCCTCCGTCCGATCTGATGATCTGAATCGATGTGGTCGAATATGAGATGAACGCCACAACTCTAAACACGTTGTCGACGTGGGTCCACCCGCTGCGCTAGGTATGGGGGCATGAAGCGCTATCCCGCCTACGAGTTCTCCGAATACGTCGATTGGACCCCTGACGCCGAGGTGCAGGCTGAATTTGAAGCCCGCATCGCCGCCGATCCGGATCGGCAGGCGCGCATCGCCAGCCTGGATGCCGACGCGCGTTTGAGCCTGTATCGCGGGCTCGTCATGGTGCGCCTGCACGACATTCAGCTCAAACGCTGGGTCAAGCAGGGCGTCATCACCAAGGCCTGGTTGGGCAGCGGCGAAGAGGCGGTCACCATTGGTGCTTGCGCCGCGCTTGGTGACGCCGACGTGGTGGGGCCGATGATCCGCAACGCGGGGGCCCTCATCGCGCGCGGGGTCGACCTGCGGTCGTGCTTCGCCGCCTATCTGGGCACGACGGATACGATCACCGGTGGGCGCGACATCCACATCGGCGATCCTTCCAAGGGGGTCATCCCGCCCATCAGCCATGTGGGCGATCTGGTGCCGGTCATGACGGGCTGCGCGCTGGCCTTCAAGCTGCGCAAAGAAGCGCGGATCGCGCTGACGTGGACCGGCGACGGGTCGACGGCGACGGGCGCAGTGCATGAGGGTCTGCGGGTGGCTGCGGCCAGTCAGGCGCCGCTGATTTGCATCGTCCAGGACAACCAGGTGGCCCTGGGCACCCATCGCGACGCGCACTTCCGCGGCGACTTTCTCGCCTATGCGGGCGCCTACGGTCTGCACGCTGAAGCCGTGGATGGCAACAACGTGCTCGACGTCTATGCCGCCACCGCCGCGGCGGCCGACCGATGCCGGGCGGGTGAGGGGCCGGTGGTGCTCGTCGCCCAGACGTTCCGCATGGGCGGACACGCGACCCATGACGAGCGCGAGGCGCGGGCGCTCTTTGATGCCGACGCGTACGCCCATTGGGGCAAGCGCGATCCGGTCGGGATGTTCGAGCAGTGGCTCCTCAGCCAAGGCCATACCGTCGACGAACTTGAGGCCATCGAGGCCGAGTCGTTGGCCGCCATCGACGCGGCCAGCCGTGACGCCGCCAGCCGTCGTGACAGCCACGCGCCTGATCCCGCGACGCAGCGGCACGGTGTCTTCGCGGACGGCGCCTTTGCCGACGCGTCGCGCGCCTGATGGGCAGTCAGACCGGCGCGATCTTCCGCGTCACCACCTTCGGGGAGTCGCATGGGGTCGGCTTGGGCGCGATCGTCGAGGGCTGCCCGGCCAACGTGGTGATCGACATGGACGCCCTGCAAGCTGACCTTGATCGGCGACGTCCAGGCCAATCGAAGCTGACGACGACCCGCGCCGAAAAGGACCAAGTGCAGGTGCTGTCGGGCATCTTCGAGGGCCGCACCACCGGCACGCCAATTGGGCTGATCTTCCTCAACCACGACGCGCGCTCTCGCAACTATGACGGGGTCAAAGACCTCTTCCGGCCGGGGCACGCCGACTACACCTATCAAGCGCGCTATGGCCGACGGGACTATCGCGGCGGCGGGCGGGCGAGCGCGCGAGAGACGGCGGCGCGCGTGGCTGCGGCGGGCATCGCACGCCAATTCCTCGCCCAGCGCTATGGCACCGAGGTGGTCGGCTGGGTGGATCGCGTCACCGACACCGGGGCGCTGGTCGATCCGGGCACCGTGACCCGCGCCGAGGTTGACGCCAACGACGTGCGCTGCCCCGATCCTGCGGCCGCGGCCGCGATGTACGCGCTCATCGATGCGGCCCGCAAAGACGGCGACACGGTGGGCGGGTTGGTCGGCTGCGTCGCCCGCGGCGTGCCCGCAGGGTGGGGGGATCCGGTCTTCGACAAGCTCGACGCAGATCTGGCCAAGGCGTGCCTCTCGTTGCCGGCCTGCAAAGGGTTCGAGATCGGCAGCGGCTTCGAGGGCACCCGTCTACGCGGCAGCGCGCATAACGACGCCTTCGTCATGAAGGATGGTCGAGTCGGTACGGCAACGAACCGGGCGGGCGGCGTGCTCGGAGGCATCAGCAGCGGCGAGCCGCTCGTCATCCGCGCGGCGTTCAAGCCGGTCTCTACGCACTTCAAACCGCAGCAGACGGTGACGATGGATGGCGAGGCGGTGACGTTTAGAAACGAAGGGCGACATGATCCCTGCGTTTTGCCCCGCGCGGTGCCCTTGCTCGAGGCGGCGATGCTCCTGACGCTCGCCGATCACGCCTTGCGGACCGAAGCGGTTCAGGGCGGCGCGCCGGGCTGAGACGCGAGGCGAGGCTACTCGTCTTCGGGCGGGAAGCAGGCGAACACGGCTTCGCAGGTGTCGGCACCATTCACGCAGGTCCAGATGGGCGCGGCGGCCGGCGCGATGGCGCAGACGTACTGGCAGATGAGCGGATCGCGCAGCGGCGCGGCGTCACTGCCCTCGGGGAAGCACGGCGACGCCGTCTCGCAGGCCGACCGGCAGGTCTCGATAGGCGTGATGCCCTCTTCGCAGACCGCGGCGATGGGGCCGTCGTCGGGGTCCTCGGGGGCGTCGATCGTGAAGAACGTGACGAAATCTGCCAAGCGCTGATCATCGCAGTCCGCGTCGGCGATGTTCGCGATGTCGGGGCCGCTGACGCTGCCTTCACTGGCGAGCTGGTTGCACAGCAAGGTTGAGAACGCGCCCAGGCCGGCCTCGATGTCGGCGACGCCGCCGCATTCTTCGACGACGCACTGCGCCGCCCTGACGCCAAACGGCCCACATTCTGGCAGGTCAGCCGGCGCCGGCGGGTTGGCCTGCAGGCACTCAAAGACGGCGGGGCAACTGTCCGCGTCCACGCTGCAGCCCCAGGCCTCCGGCGAGATGTCAGACGCCGTTAGACAGAACTGCTGGCAGCGCGCGGCGTTGCGCAACGCCGCGCCATCGCCGTCGACCGCAATGCAAGGCGAGACCACCGCGCAGGCCTCGGCGCAGGTCTGCGCATCGACGAGAGGCCCGTTCGCACAGAACTCAGCGAAGCTGGTTACCTGTTCGGCGACAATATCGGACACGGGCGGCCCATCGCAGGGCGCACCGGCGAGGGCCTCAGCCTCCATCGGTCCGAAGTCGCCGCTGGCGATAGTCTCGTTGCAGATATGAGTATAGGCCTCGGCGAGCACGGCTTCGACGTCGCTGGCGGGCGCACACTCAAGGGCGAAGCACGTCGCGATGTGTTCGCCAAACGCGACGCACTCGGGGTTCTCGACCAGATTGCCGGGGTCGATCTGGCACTCCTCGCTGAAGCGCTCATCGAGGGTCTGGCGGCCGAAAGCGACGAGATCGTCACAGGTCTCAGTGCCGTTGGCGACGGACGCGAAAGACGGGATCGCGTTGCAGGCGTCTGCGCACAGCGCGCCCAGATCGTCGGAGTCGTCGGCGCCATAGGCCTCACACACCTCGATGGCGCAGTCGGTCAGCAGGGCGCACGCAGTGTCGCAGGCGCTGGGTTCGCCGCCGCCGGCCCCCCCCTCACCGCCGTCGCCGCCCATGCCGCCGTCGCCGCCGTCGCCGCCGTCGCCGCCCTCGCCGCCCTCGCCGCCGTCGCCGCCGTCGCCGCCGTCGCCGCCCTCGCCGCCCGCACCGCCCTCGCCCACGACGCCACCCGCGCCGCCTTCCCCCAAGCCGCTGTCGCTGTCCTGGGTGTCGTTGTCTTCGGTGCAGCCCATGGCGATGACCGCCGCCAGAATCAAGCCGATCGTGCGCATGTTGTCTCCCCTTGAATGCGTGTCCTCACAGTAACCGGTCAGGGGCAGCGAGGTTGCGGCACGAACATGAAAGGTGAGCCTGGGGCGGTGCGTCTGGTGAGCCTGGGGCGGTGCGTCTGGTGCGGTGCGTCTGGGACGGCGCGCCGGCTGCATTGTGGCTTCAAAAGGCCTCAAGCACTGCGACCTTGAAGAAGGTCAGGTCCCGCGCAGCTGTTCGCCCGCGAGGGTCGCGCGCATGCGCTGGTAGCTGTCATGGCGCATCTCGGTGATCGTGCCGGCCTCGATGGCCGCTTTGACGGCGCAGCCGGGCTCCGACACGTGCCGACAATTCGAGAACTTGCAGTCGTCGGCGACGGCCGCGAACTCGACGAAGTGATCGCGCAGGGCGTTGGGATCGACGTTCCACAAGGCGAAGGTGCGTATGCCAGGGCTGTCGATCATCTCGCCGCCGCTTGGCACCTTGAACAGCGCCGCCGAGGTGGTCGTATGGATGCCGCGTCCGCTCGACTCACTCAGCGATTGCACCCGCTCGACCAGCCCGGGGCAGAGGGTGTTCAACAGGCTCGTCTTGCCCACGCCCGAGTGGCCAACCATCACGTTGAGATGCCCGTCAAGCGCCGCCTCGAGCGCGTCCATGCCCTCGCCAGAGTGGGCGCTGACCTCGAGCACCGGGTAGCCAATGCCGCGATAGACGTCGAGCAGCGGCCGGATTTGGGCGCGGAAATCTTCGGAAAGCAGGTCGATCTTGTTGAAGATGACGCCGGCCCCGATGCCCTGCGCGTGCGCGGCGACCAGCAGGCGATCGATCAGGCCGGGCCGCAGCGGCGGCTGGATGGCGACGACGACCCACAGCTGGTCGACGTTGGCGGCGATGACCTTGGCGTTGCGGCCGAAGCTGTCTGCGCGTGCCAACTCGGTGCGGCGCGGCGCGTAACCTGTCACGAGATGCTTGGCCATCTCGGTGTCGGCGTCCTCGACGACATAGACGGCGTCACCCGCGACCGCGCGCTTGCCACGCCCACGCGCCACGCATTCGAAGAGCTCGCCGTCGGGGCCCTCGACCGTCAAGACCGGGCCTTGACGGATGATTACGCGGCCGGCAGGAACTTTACGGGGCTTGGGGGCCCGCTGAGAGCGACGAAGTCGGGGCATGCCGCGGACGGTGGCACCGGCGCTCGGCAGAATCAACATGATCGTCGCCCAGACGTTCGATCGGGGCGTGGCGCCGAATGGGCTGAAGGGGCCGGTTCGTCGGGCCTGGCGGCTGTGCGCATAGAAACGCCTTGCAAACCGGCGGTATCTACGTACTATTCGCGCCGCGAACACCCTGGGCTGGCACTGCCGGCGCGGGGTGTATATTTTCTTATGCGGCCTCTGCCCTTCGTCTTCTTGACGGAAGTCGGCGTCCTCCATCGTCTTAGTGAGCGGTCATGATCACCGACCTTGTTAACGTCCGGAACATCGGAATCAGCGCCCATATCGACTCGGGCAAGACCACGCTGACCGAGCGGATCCTCTTCTATACCAATCGCATCCACGCGATTCACGACGTCCGCGGCAAGGACGGCGTTGGTGCGAAGATGGACAACATGGAGCTCGAGCGCGAGCGCGGCATCACCATCCAGTCAGCCGCGACGCACTGCGAGTGGAAGGGCAAGCACGTCAACATCATCGACACGCCCGGCCACGTCGACTTCACCGTCGAGGTGGAGCGGTCGTTGCGCGTGCTCGATGGCGCGATCCTCGTGCTTTGCGGTGTTGCCGGCGTGCAGAGCCAGTCGATCACGGTCGACCGTCAGATGCGCCGCTACAACGTGCCTCGCGTCGCCTTCGTCAACAAGTGCGACCGCGCGGGCGCGAACCCGTTCAAGGTCACCGGCGCGATCCGCAACAAGCTCAGCCTCAACGCTGTGCTGGTTCAGATCCCGATCGGCCTTGAGGACAACCACCGCGGCCACATCGACCTCGTGAAGATGGTCGCGCGTTATAACGACGGCGAAAACGGCGAGGTTATCCGCGAAGAGGCGATCCCGGCCGACATGCAGGCGCAGGCAGCCGAGTATCGCGAGATCATGGTCGACGCGATCTCGATGTTCAGCGACGACCTGGCCATGCTCTTCCTCGAAGGCGAGGCGCTGCCCGAAGAGATGATCGTCGCGGCCATCCGCAAGGGCACCCTCGCCAACGAGTTGGTCCCCGTCTTCTGTGGCTCCGCCTACAAGAACGTAGGCGTGCAGGCCCTGCTCGATGGCGTCATTTCGTTCCTGCCCAACCCGATGGAGGTCTCCAACGTCGGCCTCGATTTGGACAACGACGAAGTCGAGATTCCGCTTGGCCACGAGCCCGAGCTCAACCTCGTCGCTCTCGCGTTCAAGCTCGAGGACGGCCGGTACGGCCAGCTCACTTACATCCGCGTGTACCAGGGACAGCTCAACAAGGGCGAGTTCATCTACAACATGCGGACCAACAAGAAGGTCAAGGTCGGCCGGCTCGTGCGCATGCACTCCGACGACATGGAAGAGATCGACAGCACCTGCGGCGGCGACCTGGTCGCGCTGTTTGGCGTCGACTGCGCCTCGGGCGACACGTTCACCAACGGTGAGCATCGCATCGCGATGACGTCGATGCACATTGCCGATCCGGTCATCCAGTTGATGATCAAGCCGATCGACAACAAGGCCCAGATCAACATGTCCAAGGCGCTCTCGCGGTTCACCCGCGAGGATCCGACCTTCCGCTCGCACGTCGATCCCGAGTCGGGCGAGACGATCATCAGCGGCATGGGCGAGTTGCACCTCGAGGTCTACATCGAGCGGATGAAGCGTGAGTACCAGGCCGAGGTCGAGACTGGCGCGCCCCAGGTGGCGTACCGCGAGACCATCAGCGAGCGTGCCGACTTCAACTACACCCACAAGAAGCAGACGGGTGGCTCGGGTCAGTACGGTCGCGTCGGTGGGTGGATCGAGCCGAACACGGAGGAGGACTTCACCTTCACCTCCAAGATCGTCGGTGGCTCGATTCCCAAGGACTACATCAGCTCTTGTGAGAAGGGCTTCCGGCAGATGATGGCCAAGGGCCTGTTGATTGGCTTCCCGGTCGTCAACATCGCTTTCACCATCGACGACGGCGCGGCGCATGCCGTGGACTCCAGCGACATGGCCTTCCAGGCTGCGGCGCGTGGTGCTTTCCGCGAGTCCTACGGGCGCGCCAAGCCCCAAATCCTCGAGCCGGTCATGCTGGTTTCGGTGGAGGGCCCCACGGAGTTTCAGGGCAACATCATCGGCACGATCAACAAGCGCCGCGGCATGATCACCGGGACCACCGAGGAGCAGGGCTTCTGCCGCATCGACGCTGAGGTGCCCCTCTCTGAGATGTTCGGCTACTCGACGACGCTGCGCTCTGGTACCCAGGGCAAGGCGGAGTTCTCGATGGAGTTCGCCAAGTACTCGCCCGTGCCGCGCTCGGTTGAAGAAGAGCTGCGCGAGAAGTACAAAGAGAACTCGCGCCTGCGCACCTAGCACTGGTTCGCCAGGGCAGCCGACCGGGCAAAGGCTCGGTGGGCGGCAACATACGCCAAGTGGTTTTGTAAGAGACGGCTTGGCACGCCGCCCGTTTGAAGGCCCCTCCTTTGTGGAGTGGGCCTTTTCTTTTTTGCAGAGATCCTCCAACTCACTTCATTGTGTGGCGCGAGGGACTGCGACCTGTGCCGTGTCGTCACCAACATCCAAAGGGGAGATTGATGAATCCGTTCAAGATGGTGCTGCTGTGTGCGGCGATGGCTGTCGGCCTGAGTGCATGCGATGACGCTTCCGACGATGGCCTCGACGGTGGCGCGGGTGGCGTTGTGGGCGAAGGCGGCGAAGGCGGCGTTGTGGGCGTGGGCGGCGAAGGCGGCGTGGGCGGCGAAGGCGGCGTGGGCGGCGAAGGCGGCGTGGGCGGCGAAGGCGGCGGCATGCCCGGACCGACTTCGGCTGACGTGCAGGCCATCTACGATGCGCGCTGCACGCCTTGCCACACTGCAGGGGCAGCGACCGGCGGCATCAACCTCGACGCGCATGTCGAGTCGACGGTCGATGTCAGCTCGGTGCAGGCCGATGACATGAACCTGATCACGCCCGGCGACCGCGAGAACTCCTATTTGTGGCGCAAGTTGGCAGGCACGCACGTGGACGTACCGGGCGGCACGGGTCAGCGCATGCCGACGGTCGGTCCCCTCGATGAGACCGAGCTTGACTTGATTGGGCAGTGGATCGACGACGGCGCGCCCTGATCAGACGAGCTCCTCGCCGCGGATTTCGATCAGCGGCTGGCCCGCCTTGACCGCCTCACCCGGTCGACAGAATCGCTCACCGACGAAGCCCACCGACCCGGCCCGATGCGGCCGCACAGCGGTCTTGGTGTCTACCAAAGCGACCATCGTCGTGAGGCCCACGGGGCCCAAAGTCGCGATCCATTGCACCGCGCCGTCGCTCGTCGCGAGCACAACTCGCTTGAGACCGATCATGCGGCTGTAGCGGGGGGCGTCTCGTCCGGCCAGGCGATGCACCATGACGATGGCGTCGAGCGGGGCGCAGATCTCTTCGGGCTGACCATCCGGCGGGTAGATGCGCACCAAGGGATCGCCGCGGCGCACCGTTTGGCCCACGCGGGTGAGGTGCTCAACGCGACCACCGACGGCCGTGGGCAGGTGGATCATCGACAGCGCCGGGCGAGCGTCTCGAGGTCGCGATCGCTCATCAGGGCTTTGCTCTGGCAGCGGTCGTAGGCGTCGCAAGCAATCACGGTGATGAAGGCGTCGCGCGGGAGGATTGTCGCGGGGGTCTCGCCAAAGCGGGCGAACAGGGCGCTGCGGCGCTGACGCGGACCGATCGGGCCGTTGCGTCGCAGCCGTGAGAGCAGATCGGTCAACGTCTGCACGTTCACGCCTAGCTCGAGGCTTATTGGCGCTTTGACGCCCGCGGCTGGCGGCTCGCCGAATGCGGGGGGGAACGTGAAGACCGTGACCAAAGACGACGTCGTGCGCCGCTGATCGACCGCATAGCGGCTGTCCCAGTGCAGGCCGGCCCAGGCCAAGCCGGCTGGATTCGCTACTCGCAAGGCGAGCTTGGGCCCGCCATTGAGGCCTGGTATCAGGCACCTCACAGCGGGCGTACCAAAGTCGCTGTTCTGCAGTGGGGGGGCGGACTCGATCAGGACGTCGCGGGGCGCCACCGGCAGCTCGAGACGGGCCGCGGGTACCAGCGTCCAGCGCCCCGCGCGCTCGATCAGCAACGAAGAGCGCCGCTCAACTTCGGTCTTGCTGTCAGGCCAGGCGCCCCGCAGCAGTTGCACGACCGTCGGCGCGATGTCGGTCATCTCGATGGCAGCGCTGGCGATGCGATCGGCAGTCGCGTCAGAAATCGCTGCGCTGGCGAGCAGCAGCGGCGCGTCGATGGCGTCGGGGCGGATACCGCCCGCAGCTTCGCGGCCGACGGGGCCGAAGGTGATGGTCGGGGCCGCGAAGATCACGGCGTCGCCCAGCGGCCCGCCCGCGGCGATCTGCATGCGCTCGACAAGTCGGCGGGTGCGGATGGCGCCGAGGTCTTCGGTGACGCGGTGCGACACGAACGTCTGGGTGCGTCCGTCGGCCCGCCAAGCGGCGCCATCCATCCAGGCCGAGGCGTGCAGGCGTGCGGCGCGCAGCGCGCCGTGCAGGCAGCTCTGGGCCGCTACAGTGGGCGCCGCATACAATCGGGCGGTGCGTCCAGCGGCGACGATGCGAAGCTGGTCGGGGCTCAACACCGCCGCGCAGTTGGGCACCAATTCGATGAATCGCGTGCGCACCGCCTCGCTGTTGAAGGCGCGCGGATGCTGCGTCAACGGCGTAGTCGGCGAGGTGCCGACAAGCATCAGATGCAGCTTCGGGATGCGAGCGGGGTGGGCGCGGCGCATCGCGGCGAGCATGCGGGCCAGGTGGCCATCGATCGCCCGCAGCGCCGACTGCTGATCGGAGGCGCCGTGCATGCCGCGCATGCCGACCACCAACAGGTTCGGGGGCCGGGCGCTCTGTAGCAGCTCGACGGCAATCTCGCGCGCGGTGCGGTCGATCAGCGGCGCCACATTCTCACCGGTCCGGTCGTCGAGCCACGCGGCGAAGTCAGCGCGGTTCGCCGGTCGATATGCTGCGGCCTGCGTCTTGCCCGTAAAGGGCAGGAAGATTGCCGCTGAGCGCACGTCGGGCAGGGCCTCGATGAGCGTGGGCACGGGCAGCGTGCCTTTGAAGGTGTCCGGCACGCCCAGCGCGTCGTCGTACGCGGTGACGATGCCGCCCAAGCCGACTTTGGACTGCACGCCGCGCTGCGCTGGCGAGGCGATCCATGCCGACGCCGGCTGCCCGTGCACCTGCGCGGTGTACCCCGTCAGCAGCGTGGCGATCGCGCCCCGGTCGGTCGACAGCGAGGCCGCGGCGTTCTGCGCGCGCACGAGGCGCTTGCCGGCGCGCTTGAGCATCGAGATGCCCGATCGCCAGTGCGGTTCGTGGTGTTCTCGGCGCAGCGTTCGCAGGTAGCGGCGCAACTCTTCGGCGCGTAGGCCGTCGACGGCGATCAACAAGACGGTGTCGCCGGTCGGGTTGGAGGGCGCTCTGTGAATCTCTGGCGCCAACGTATTGCGCACGTAGCCGGGTCCGCTGCAGGCAGCGAGCGAGATGAGCACGGCGATGAGGGCAAGAAAGCGCACCCGAATCGTCTATCAACTCGTCGGGGTGTCGTACACCGCAAAGAACATTCGCTTGGAGTCGACGCGACGCGCGGGCGCCCATCCAGCCAGCAGAGGGGCGGTTTTGTAGGGCGCGAGGCGCAAGATCACGCGGCCGCACAGATCCAACGCGGCGCGGAGCGTATCGACCGCGATGGGGTCGGGTATGGCGCAGGCCCGCAGCGGCTCCAGGGTGTTGTTGCGGCCGGGTCGATGCGCGGGAAACATCGGATCGAAGTAGACCGCGTCGACGGTCGGGCCTTCGGCGATCAGATGGCGATGATCGGCGCATCGCACCGTAATGCTGCGGGCCGCCACCGGATCATGGCAGCGCAGGCCGTCCTGGGTGAAGTAGAGCAGGCCCGGTTGCTGCTCACAGCCCAAGACCTGCAGACCCGAGCGGGCCATCAGCAGCGCGTCATGGCCCAGACCCAACGTGGCGTCGAGCACGCGTGCGCCGGGCGTCAGGTTTAAGGCGGCGATCAGGCGGTCATCCGCGCCCCGCGCCGTGCGTCGATGCAGCATGCCCGAGGGCCAGAAACCTCGGCCCGCGCCCGGCACGGCCAAGCGCAGCCCTTGAGTGGTGATGACGAGCCCGGATTGGTCGCGGGGCAGGGGGCGGGTGTGCCAGGCCGGCAGGCCGACCCAGTCGCCCACCGCCTGCAGATCGGCGCCGCGCACCCGCGCGTTTCGGCTCGACGCGATGTAGCGCAGCCCAGAAGGCGGTCCAGCAGGTGGCCCAGCAGGTGGCCCAGCAGGCTGCCCACCGGTCGGGTCGTTTTTTTGACCGATCGCAGTTCGCATGATAACCGATGAGGCGATGAAAAGATTTTCGCTGATGGGGATGGTGATTGTCGGGGCGTTGTTCGCCGCCGGATCTGCGCACGCACGCCGTGCAAAGTCCAGCGTGGAGCGCCGGCTGGCGCGCCTGGAAGCCGAGCTCGCCAAGCGCCCGATGGACGTGGGTGCGTACTCTTTGCCGGGGACCGTCAAGTTCTGTGGCGAACAGATCAATGTCAAGGATCCGTGGATCCGCGAGCGGCTCGAGAAGGAGTTCATCCTCATCCTGGGCGATCGCGCGCAAGTCTTGCTGTGGACCAAGCGAGCGCGGCACGTCTTCCCCGTCATCGAAGCCCAGGCCGCCAAGCTCGAGACCTGCGCCGACCTCAAGTATGTGGCCGTCATCGAGAGCGGGCTGCGTCCGGCCGAGACCAGCCATGCGTCGGCCAAGGGCTGGTGGCAGTTCATGTCGGGCACGGCTCGCCAGTATGGCCTCGACGTCGATCGCGCCTGGGACGAGCGCACCGACCTTTCCTTGTCGACCAAGGCGGGCCTGAAATACCTGGCGTCGTTGCGTAAGCGGTTCGGCAGTTGGTCGCTCGCGATGGCCGCGTACAACACCGGCCCGGGCCGTCTGCGTCGGGCGCGTGCGCAGCAGAAACGCAAAGACTACTGGCGCCTGGATCTCTACACCGAGGCCGAGCGATATGTGCCGCGCATCATCGCGGCCAAGATCATCATGAGCGACCTGTCGCGCTATGGCTTCGCGCAAGGCGTGCGGCAGGGCTGGCCCGAGAAGTCCAAGGGCTTCGTGCGCACGACGCTGTCTGCGAAGCGGTCGGTCAAGGTCCTCGATTTGGCCATCGGCGCAGACATCGATCTGCGGGTGCTCAAGGCCCTCAACCCCGAACTGGGCACCGAAGAGTTGCCCACCGGGCGCGCGTTCACGTTAGCCGTGCCTAAGGGCCGCGAAGATGCGGTGCGTCGCTGGCTGGGCGGGGCAGCGAAGACGGCGACACCCCAGCGCAGCGCGACCGTCGCGGCCAAGGCACGCCGAGCGGCGCCGAAGACGTCAGCGCCCAAGGCGTCAGCGCCGCGCAAGAAGACCCGTCGCAAAGCGTCGCCCGTCAAATCGACGCGGCGCAGTCGCAAGAGCCGCACAGCAAAGTGGTACACGGTGCGGGGCGGCGACAGTCTGTGGTCGGTCGCGCAGGATCATAAGGTCTCCGTGGGCGACATTCGGCGCTGGAATAAGCTGACCAATCAGAGCCTGTTGCGCCCCGGTCAACGCCTTGTTGTGCGCCCCGGCAGTTGAGAGTCGTGTTGACACGCTGGCCTTTGAGCGCGTGAATCTCTACTATCCGAGCGCCGATACCGGAGGGGTGCGTGACAGAAAAAGAGTGCATTCGCGTGGTGGCGGCTGAAATCGAACGCGATGGCCGCTTCCTGATTACCCAGCGTCGCCCCACGGCCGTGCTGCCGTTGCTCTGGGAGTTCCCCAGCGGTCGCGTCGAAGAGGGCGAGACCGACGAGCAAGCGCTGCTCCGCGAGATCCGCGAGCGCGTCGATGTCGACGTCAAGGTCGGCAAGCTCTCGATGTTCATCAAGCACGAGTACGAGGACTACAGCCTCGACTTCTGCGTCTACCGCTGCGAGCTGATCTCGAAGACGCTCACGAAGCGGCGCGTGCACGCGTGGCGCTGGGTGACACCGGCCGAGATGGACAACTACGAGTTCCCGCCCGCTGACGCGCGTACGATCCGCGCGCTGCTCGACGGGCGCGAGCCAGTGGTCACCCACGACTGACGCGGGGTCACTGGCCCATTGGGGGCAGCCCGGCCTCTGCGATGGCCTGACAAATCAGTTACAGCATCAGTGATGTGCGAGTTGGTGGCGGCCCGAGCATCTGGCTCGGGCCGGCTCAGGCTGGTTCAAGCTGTCCGGACCAGTCGCCCTACTCGGGGCTCAGGTGGGTGCCGTCGAAGTCGTAGCCATCCGGCAGGAAAGCTTCGACGAGCTTGGCCTGTGCCGACAA
>JBNMOZ010000012.1:0-25096 GCA_051276005.1 Bradymonadia bacterium
GGCGATTCAACGCCCATCAACCGCCAGCGGAGGAGCAGCAATGAGCCTTTTCGATCGACTGCTCGGGCGATCTGCCTCAAAGCCCGCACCGGTGCCAGCCGGTCCGATCTGCGATGCGCTCGTCGTCTACGCGTTGAGCGGCCCCCAGGCCGATCCCGACGCCGACGCGCCCCGCTTCGTCAGCCTGCGCTTCGATCCCCAAGACGCCCGCCTGATCCTCGATGCCCCCGACGCGCCCGCGTTCAAGCGCGGTACGATCCAGCAGCTGCGCACACGGCTGAGCCACGCCCAGGGGCTGCGTGATCCCAACTCGCGGGGGCGGCTGCGGCATTTGACGGATTGGCTGGCAGACCATGAGCCGGCCCACCTGGCGTGGCGCTTGGAGCCCGAAGCCGACGCCGCGAGCTGAGAGACCGACCGCAGGGAGCCTGTGGCGAATGCGCTACACGCGCCTAGAACTCCGACCCGAACGAGAAGCCCAGGTGCGTCCAGCCGCGGCTGAGCTGTGCGTTGTCGAAGCGGCCCACCCGGTTGATGCGGCGCGCCTCAACCCGACCCGACAGCCGAGTGCTCGGCTCGGTGTAGCCCAATGACGCGAAGGCCTCGACGATGGTGTCTTCGATGGGCGACTGCGCCGTGATCGCCTCTTCTTCGCGATCGAGGTCTTCGATGCCGTTCGCGTAGGTCAGCCGCAGCCGACCGCGCAACGCCAGGCCCCGATACCGCAGCGTCGACTCAATGCGGGCCGTGCCGCCAAATCCGAAGTAGTAGCCCTGATTCTCGAGGACCGATCGCTCGGTCTCGTCGAAGTTGTTGAGCTTCCACGTGGGGAACGAGATCGAGTCGATGGCCGAGAAGTCGGGGTTCAACGTCACCTCAAGGTCGTGGACCAAGCCCTCCCATGCATGCCAGATCTTCAGCTCACCGCCGGGCAGATGCAGGATCGCGCGGCGATCCCGCGGCTCGGGCAGCCAGCGCTGCACATGCTCGAACGCGAAGCCCATGGCGAAGCGGCCGGCGCTGCCGGTCAGCGTGTCTGGCGTGCCTTCATAGGACTGCTGGTAGTAGCCGACGACCACGGAGTGGAAGTTGAGGTCGATCATCGCCACGCCCGTGTCGTTCCACCAAAAGCTCGTGTCGAACTCGGTGAAGTTGCCGTCTGAGAAGAGCATCGCGAACGTGCCCGGCCGCTTGAAGCCCGGCACCGCGTAGATGTCGCCTTCGAGGCGAAAGCCCCCCAGCGCACCGGCGTCGCCGGCGCGATCGCCGCTCTCATTTGCCATCTGTGCCGACACTCTGAAGCGATGGGCATACGCCGCGCTGAACCCGAGCCGGTCTTCGAGACCGTCGTTGACCGGCTCGACGCCGTCGATCCACCGGTTGACCGCGACGGGCCAGCCGATGAGCCACGCGAAGGTCTTGTGCAGCCAGTTGCCGCCGTCGGGGGCGCTGTTGAGGTAGTGGCTGAGCCGGTAGTAGCTCTCGCCCATGGCGATGCCGGCGCCGGGGGTGAAGATCATGTCATTGATGCTGATGCGCTCGCGCCACTCCAAGCCCGCTTCCCAGATGAAGGAGCTGGCGAACGAGATGAGCGACGACATGCCCACGCCGTAGTTGTGCACCCGTGACGCGAGGTAGTAGCCACCACCCGCGGTGGGGTGCGCCAAGTGATTGATCGTGAAGCTGTTGTTGTCGAATCGGATGGCGTCTGCCTTAAAACGAGCGGCAAAGTCGGCGTCCTCGTACTCCCAATCGGTGGAGTTCGCGATCGCGTTCGTCCAGTACCAGATCGTGCCGATGCCCAAAATCCCAACCTGCCAATACAGGTTGCGCAGATGGTGCGGCTTACGAAGGCTGAGGTGCGCCTTGTACACCTCGTCGATCTCCAACTTGGTCCCGTCGAGGGCCTCAAACGTGCCGCTGCGCACTTCGTTCATGCCCAAGTGGGGCTTGGGGGGCGTCGCCCCGGCCGGTTGAACCGTGCCCACGATTGCCAGAACGGTCGCCGCCGCCCACAGTGCGCAGGCGCGCATCTGCTTGCCCGCTGAGGTCAACGCATGAGGCATCGGTACTTCCTTCTTCTGATAACGCTCGTCGGTACGGTCGGTGCGGTGTGCACAGGGTGTGCCCCGGCAACCTATCAACGACCGATGGTACCTCTGATGCCCGGCCAATCGGGAGAAATGGGGATGGCATTCACCCGCGTCGGTCCGCGCCCGGTCGGGCAGGACGAATGGGCGTCGGGTGCGCAGGCCTGGGGCACGCTGCAGCCGGTCACGTGGTTCGATGTCTCGCTGATCGGCACGTTCACGGACGGCATCTCGGCCGGCCTCGCGATGCGCTGGCGCGCGATTGAGTCGTCGCACTTCGCGGCGGGCTTGGGGGCTGAGGTTGGCATCGGCTGGGCGGCGCTCAACCTGCCCATCAGCGTGCGCGTGCAGGACCGCATTTGGATGTACTCGGCCCCGCAATACGGGTCTTGGGGCGTCGACGACACCGTGCGCATCCCGCTGGGCGTCGATGTTCGCGTGGCTGATGAGTTTCATGTTCGAGGCGAGGCTCAACTGAACTATCCCGACTTCGACGTGTTCAAGCGCCGCGTCCAGATGGGGCTTGGCCTGGCGTTCCGCCTCTAGCGTTGCGCCTCTAGCGTTGCGCCTCTAGCGTTGCGCCTCTAGCGTTGCGCCTCGAGCGGTCCCTGGACCCGCCTCTCAAAGAGCGCGACGACGGGCAGATGATCCGAGTTGCCATAATAGCGCACATAGGCGTTGAGCGGGTCGAGCGTCGACGGTTGATACAGAATATGATCCAACGTGTCGACGGCCTGATTGTACAGCGAGCGCTCGTAGCGCCATGTCTCCTGGCCTGGGCGGAACTGCGGCAGGATATTTTCGAAGCCACGGTCCTTGAGGAAGCTCAGCGCCGGGCCGCCCGGTGACTCGTTGAAGTCGCCCATCACGAGGGTCGCGATGTCCTCTTCGCAGGACTCACTGAACGTCCGCACTTCACGCAAATGCGCCTCGTCGGTGCCGAAGTAGCCGCTGATGCCTTCGCGCTTGCTGTAGGGGGGCTTGAGGTGAACGACCAGCACCTGGATCGGCCCAATGTCCGTGTCGACGAGCACATGCCACGCCGGATGCCACCCGTCGACGCCCGCCACGACGCCCAGATCTTCAAACGGATAGCGAGACAGCACGGCCAAGCCGCCCGACGCGCTGCCGTGATAGGCCCGATAGGGATAGTCGTCGACGTAGCGCTCCTCGAGCGCAGCCCGCCAGCCATCATTGACCTCTTGCAACACCACCAAATCCGCCTCGGTCTGGCCGACGGCTTCAATGGTCTCGGGATCAGCGTACTTCTTCAGGTCGACGTTGAACGAGACGACCTTGAGGTGGGCCACGCCGCGGGTGGGCTCGCGCGCGAGCAGCTCGGGCGGCGGCATGCAGCCCACGAAGAAAGTGCCCGTCAGCATCAGGAACATCACACAGAACTCAGAGCGCATGCACATCTCCACACTTTTCATCGCCACCTGATGACTCGAAACACAGCGCGCTCCAAGGGTCACGCCGCCACCGGATGACCATACCGCGGCGTACCCGCTCGGATCAGGAATCCCTCGCGCATGCCCGGCACACGGTTGTTGTGCCCCGCACTGCGCGCTGTCACCTCGATCGCCTGCTCTTCTTGAGAGGGCTCAACGCGTTGTGTGCGCCTCCCACCTGCATCGCTCCGGGTTCAAATTTCATGAGCCTGCGCATGATTTCTCAAAATTGATCGGCTTGATTCTGGTTGACGGCGGGCGATGAGCTGCTCTGAGCACTGAAATTTACAGGAGAGTTTCATGAAGAAGTGTCTGAGCGTTTTCGTGCTGCTGGCGTGTTTCGCCTGTGACGATGGTGACTCCGATGACGGCGGGATCATCGTTGCGCCGGTTGGTGGCATGGGTGAAGGCGGCCAGGGCGGCGTGGGTGAAGGCGGTCAGGGCGGCGCTGGCGAAGGCGGCCAGGGCGGCGTGGGTCAAGGCGGTCAGGGCGGCGCTGGCGAAGGCGGCCAGGGTGGTGGGGGTGAAGGCGGCCAGGGCGGCCAGGGCGGCGCCGGCGAAGGCGGTATGGGCGGCGAGGGCGGCGAGGGCGGCGAGGGCGGCGGCTGCACCCCGATGTGCGACGGCCTCACCTGCGGCCCCGACAGCTGTGGCGGCGAATGCGGTCCCGGTTGTGGCGACGCCCAGGTCTGCGCCGACGGGGCCTGCATAGCGGGCGAATGCCCCGACGGCACCTTCGAATGTGGCGGCAACTGCGCGAACCTGCTCACCGATGCGAACAACTGTGGCAGCTGCGGCAAGTCATGCGCTGATGAGTGGCCCCAGGAGTGGACCGACGGCGGCTTTACGTATGCGGGTGCCAATATTGAGGCGATCTGTGCCCAGGCCGAATGCAGCTTCATGTGCGCAGAGTCGGAGACGGGCCCCAATCAACTGATCGAAGACGCGAACAACTGCGGCGCCTGCGGCAACGTCTGCGACAGCGGCGCCGTGAACAGCCTCCAAGACGCCTGCGTTGGCGCCCAGTGTTTCTGCGTGCTGACGACGAACGGTCAAGAAGGTGTGCTCGGCAACGCCTGCGGCGATCGGTGCTCGTTGAACGGCGTCAATTGTGGCGATGGCTGCTGCCCCGAGATCGCGGCCGGCCAGACGGCGATCCCGCCGAACGACGATTACTTGCAGCACAGCTTCCGGTTGGACCTCGATCGCCCCCGTGGCGTAGAGATCATCCCCGGCGATGACTGCAACAACATGCCCATGCAACTCGTGCGCTACAACGACGACGGCTTCGTGCAGGGCATCGCTCAGGGGCGCTGCGAGTTGCTGCGCCACCCAGTCCTTGCGGCGGGGCACTACGGCGTCATCGCGGGGGCGGACCGCCAAGCCAACAACAGCTTCCGTTTGAGCTCAGCAGCGCTCGCACCTGACTTCGACGCGCCTGCCACGTCCGCCCCCCGTACCGCGACGGCGAACGCGGTAGGCATCACGTTCCGCGTGGCTGAAGCCGGAGTGTACCGCGTCAATTTTGCCGAGTTCGAAGGCGGCGGCAACTGCGACGGCGCGGGCGGGGTGTACCTGCTTGACGCGAGCGGGCAGGTCATTGAGGTGCTCGAAGAAGAAAACGACTGCAGTTTTGATTTGTCAGGGCGTTGGGAAGGCCAGCTGGCAGCCGGTATTTATGCCGTCCATGCGCGACTGCAGACCCTGCGCGGGCCGCACGTCGTGCGCGTCGATCGCGTCGACGTCGAGCCCGAGCCCGACGTCAACCCCGGCGACGGCATCGGCGCGGCTGGCACCTACGACTTCGGCGGGTTCGGCGCCGGCGGCAATGAGGTCATCGAGCTGACCTTCGCTGCCGGTGGGCGCTACACCCTCGACACGCGCGGTCCAGGCAGCAATGGCTGCCCCGGCGATACGCTCTTGGAGGTTCGCCTGAACGGCCAAACAACCACGTCTGACGACGACGGCGGGCTCGACCGCTGCTCACAGGTGACCCAGCAGTTCGACGCGGGCGTGACCTACGAGGCCGTAGTCTCGGGCTATGACGGCATCGCCATCGGTGCCTTCTCGCTGGTCGTCTCGCAGTAACGCCCCTGCGCTTCACCCGTGATGGACCCGCCAGTGGAACATCACCACGGTCGCGGCCGCGGCCACGTTGAGGCTGTCGATCACGCCATATTGGGGAATCTCGACGACCAGGTCTGCCGCGCGACGCAGCGCAGGCGGCACCCCCGTATCTTCGGCACCCATCACGAACAGCGGCCGCGGCGGATAGTCCGCCTGATGAAACGGCACGCTGTCGGGCGTCTGCTGGACGACCACGATTTGGTAGTCGCCTTCGCGGGCCAGGCGAACGAGCGCGGCCGCGTCGATGGCGTGCCGAATCGGCAGCACGTGGTCGGTCCCGCGGGCCGGGCTGCGAAACAAGCCCGCGCGCCCCAACAGAAAGACCTCTCGCAGGCCCGCCGCCTCGGCCGAGCGCACCGCGACGCCCAGGTTGATGTCGAAGCGCAGCTGGCACAGCGCCAAGGCCGCGTGACATCGATCCGTCTCAGGGATCTCATCGCCCGGTCGGATGCCGAATGGGGCCTGCGCCGAGACCGAATCGAGCCGGATATGACGGCCCATGCGCGCATCGAGCGCCGCCGGCGTGTACCGCCCCGCCGCGGCGTTGCGCGCCAACCAGGCCACCCCTGGATCCGGATCGTCATCGAGCAGGCCCGCGCGGGCTGCTGCTGCGCGTAGTCGTCGATCCGAAGATGTTCGCAGGCCCGACAGGTCCCCACCGATGCGCTCAAGCCCCCAGGCCGCGACGACCGCGTTGGGTCCGTCGAGCCCGCGGCGCAGCGCGTCTGCATCGGCCAGCGTATCGAAGGCGCCCGCGTCGCCGGCGTCGGCCGCAGCGACGAGCGCGGGATCGGTGGGCGCCAGAGTCGCGAGCAGTCGAAGCGCGATTGGGCCGCCGCCGCGCAATGCCTCAACGGGCACGGCCAACCCACGATCGGCCGCCACGGCTGCAGCCTTCTCAGCGACCTCCGACTCGGCGTCGGCCAGCGCACGCACCACGCCCGCGGGCGACGTGGCGGTGTTGACGCACGCCTTGCGCACCCGCGGCTCTGGATCGTCGAGTTGGCTCGCCAACGCGTCGGCCCCGTCGGGACAAACCACACCCAGCAGCCGCGCACAGGCCACGCGTCTTCGAGTCGGCTGCTGCGTATTGATGAGGGTGGCCGACAGGCCAGCGACGATCACCGTCGGTCGAATCTCGCCCAAAATTCGGCTCGCTCGGCGCCGGGTCCGCTTATGCGGTGCGTCGAGCAGGTTGATGAGCGCTTGGATGCAGTGGGGGTCGGCCTGATCGGCGACACGGCGACGCGCGCCGTCGCGCAACAACAGATCGTCGGCATACAGCGCGACGTCCAGATCGTCAGAGTCGGGTGTCATCAAAACCTGAGCGGGCAAGTCTCACAGCCAGCACGTCACAACAACATACCGGCGACAGTGGCCGTCATGAACGCCGCCAGGGTGCCGCCGATCATCGCCTTGAGGCCCAGCTTGGCGAGGTCGCCACGCCGGCTCTCGGCGATGGAGCCGATGCCGCCGACCTGAATCGCGATGCTGCCGAAGTTGGCGAAGCCGCAAAGGGCATACGAGGCGATGATGATCGAGCGCGGCTGCAGGGTCGTCGTGCCCGAGGACAGGATGTTCGCGAGGTCCTGATACGCGACGAACTCGTTGAGCACCGTCTTGGTGCCCAGCAGCCCGCCAATGGTGTCCGCGTCTTGCCACGGCACGCCCATCAGCCAAGTGAGCGGCGAGAAGAGCTTGCCGAGCATCCACTGCATTGTCAGGCCGTCAAAGTCGAGGAAGGTCGAGCCGACCCAGCCGAGCATCGAGTTGAGCATCGCCACCAGCGCGATGAAGGCCAGCAGCATCGCGATGACGTTGATCATGAGCTTGACGCCGTCGCCCGCACCCCGAGCCGCCGCGTCGATGACGTTGGCGTACTCCGACTTCTCCATCTTCGCGACGCCGGTCCGGGTAACCGGGATGCCCTCTTCGGGCACCATCAGCTTGGCGATCAGCAGCGCAGCGGGCGCCGACATGACGCTCGCGGTCAGAAGGTGCCCCGCGATGTCGGGGAATGACCCCCGCAACATGCCCACGTAGGCGGCCATGACGCCGCCCGCGACAGTGGCAAAACCACCGACCATGACCGACATCAACTCGCTGCTGGTCATGTCCTTGACGAAGGGCCGGATGAGCAACGGCGCCTCGGTCTGACCGACGAACACGTTGCCCGCCGCCGACAACGACTCCGCGCCGCTGGTGCCCAACGTGCGTCGCATCACCCAGGCGAGCCCGCCGATGATGAACTGCATCACGCGCAGGTGGTAGAGGACCGCGAGCAGCGATGAGAAGAAGATGATCGTCGTCAGCACCTGAAGCGCCATGCTCCAGTTCTTCTCGAACAGGGTGCCGAAGAGCATCTTGGTGCCCTCGTCGGTGAAGCCCAGGAGCTTGTCGACGACGCCGCCGATGCCGCCGAATACGGTACGCCCGATGTCGGTGCGCAGCAGCAAGAGGCCCAGGCTGATCTGCAGGCCCAGCGCCCAGGCCATCATGCGCCAGGGCACCTTGCGGCGGTTGCTGCTCATCGCCCAGGCGATGCCCATCAGCGTGATGAGGCCCAGGATGCCGATCAAGCGCGCCGAGAGGGGCACGTCGATGACTTTGGGCATCACGAACTTCGGGGTGGACTTGGCAGCCTCTTGAGCAAAGGCGGCCAACGGCGCGCCCAAGATGAGCAGCACCGACCCGAGCCGCAACGACCCGAGCCAACTGGCCCAACTCACGCGTTCATTGACCCTGGGACTCGAAGCACGAGCCAGCATGCGGACCTCCGCGACCGCTCAGCGAACGCGGTCGATGATAAGTGGTGTTTGCGCGGGGGGCGCCTCACCGAATCGGTAGGCGGCCGTCAAGCGACGGCGGGCGTCGTCGAGCCCGGCCTGATCATGGTGCAGCCACAACAGCGGCTGACCCTTGCTGACACGATCGCCTACCCGCGCGTCGAGCACCAGCCCCACCCGTGGATCGACGGCGTCGCTGGCCTGCTGCCGGCCGGCGCCGAGCATGAGGGCCGCGAGGCCAACCTGCTGCGCATCGATGGAGGTGACGTAGCCGTCTTGGGGCGCGAGGAAGGGTTCGACAACGGGCGCTTTGGGCAGCAGATCCAGGTCGTCGATGGCCGCCACGTCGCCGCCCTGCGCCGCGACGACCTTGCGGAAGACCTCAAGGGCCCGGCCGTCATCGAGCGCGCGCGTCGCCTCGGCAGGATCGACGTTGCCCAGCATGAGCATCTCTTCGGCCAGTCGCAGCGTCAGAGCGCGCGTATCGGCAGGCCCACCGCCACGCAGAACCTCAACTGATTCGCGAACCTCCAGCGCGTTGCCGACGGTGCGGCCGATGGGCTGGCTCATGTCGGTGAGCAGCGCGACGACCTGACGGCCGAGCCGCTTGCCCACGTTGACCATGGTCTCGGCGAGCTTGCGCGCCTCGGCCTGCGTCTTCATGAAGGCGCCGCTGCCCACCTTGACGTCGAGCACGAGCGCGTCGATGCCCTCGGCCATCTTCTTAGACATGATCGAGCTGGCGATCAGCGGGATTGACGAGACCGTCCCGGTGACGTCGCGCAAGGCGTACAGCTTCTTGTCGGCCGGCGCGATCTCGGCGGTTTGCCCGATCAAGCAGACCCCGAGCTCGGCGATCTGACGCGTGAAGCGCTCCACGCTCAAGTCGGTGCGAAACCCAGGGATCGATTCGAGCTTGTCGAGGGTGCCGCCAGTGTGGCCGAGCCCGCGCCCGCTGACCATGGGCACCTTGATGCCGCAGGCCGCGACCAGGGGCGCGAGCGGCAAGCTGATCTTGTCACCGACACCGCCCGTGGAGTGCTTGTCGACCTTGAGCCCCGGGATGTGCCCCAGATCGAGGACTTGCCCCGAGTGCAGCATTGCGTCGGTCCACGCGCTCAGCTCGGGCGGGGTCAAACCGTTGAGATAGATCGCCATCAGCAGCGCCGACATCTGATAGTCGGGCACCCGCTCGGCGGTGTATTCGGCGATCAGCTCGGCAATGTCAGCCGACGCCAAGACCGCGCCATCACGCTTACGCTCAATTAAATCACAGACGCGCATTACGCTTCCGCCACTGCGTCAGCGTCTACTTGCCCAGACGCGCGCTCAAGGAAAGCATGGGCCACTTGCAAGGCGGTGCGGGCCTTCTCAAACGCGGCATCTCGCACAGCCATCTCGGTGCGTAGTGCTCTAATCTCTGCCGTGATCTGGGTGGTCGAGGTCTCGCTCTTCGCGAGCTTGGGCTCGAGGGCCTCGATGCGCTCAAGCGCCACCGCGAGCTTCTCTTCCGCCTCGGCCGCGCTGGTCTCATAGACGCCCAGATCGGCCGACTTTGCGGCGACGTCGTCACGCAGACTCTTGGCGGTCGTGTCGGCCTCGCCCATGGCGGTCTCGTATTCGCCGAGCGCCTGGGTCTTCTCGGCCAACCCCTGTTCGGCGACCTGCGCGCGATCGAGCAGATCGGCGAGCGCCTTTGAGTGGGCCGTCTCGGCGTTGCTGACGGCGTCCGACATCGCCTCATCGTGCATCTGCTCGAGGGTCTGCATGTCGTCAGCGTGACCGGACTTGGCGTTCGCCAGCGCCGCATTGGCGCTCTTGAGCTTCGCCTGCTCCGCCTCGAGTTCGCTCCGCGCGGCGGCCTGGACGGCAGCCCGCGCAACCCGCGCGGCTGACAGCGCATCGGCGCTCTGCGTTTCGGCTGCGTTCACCGCGGCGTTGAGCGCCTCGGCTGCGGTCTTAGCGGCCACTCCCTTTTCGCGCTCGGCGTCCTCGAGGGCTTCTTCGGCCGCCTTGAGCGCCGCCTCGGTCTTTCTATGCACGCTGCGCAACCCGTCGAGTTCTTCCTGGGATGCCGCGACGTGCCCGCGCCCGGCTTCGACGGCTGCCGTCCTCGTCGTGGCCTCGTCTTCGAGCGTGCGAGCCAACGCCTGGGCGGTCTGGGCGCTGTGCTTGGCGACTTCGAGCGCGGCCTTGAGACCGACCAGCTCATTGGTGTGCAGCGCGGCCGTCGCCGTCGCCGTCTGGAGCTTATCTTCGACCGCGTCCAGCGTCTCTTCGAGCTCGAGCGACTCCTTCTCAGCGGCCGTCAGTTTATCGCGCACATCCAACAGCTCGCGCTCACGCTCGCTGACGCGCTCGCGGGCCTCGATGAGGTCGCGGCGGCTGCTCGCGCCACGACTGCTCGCGCCACGACTGCGCGGTGCTGCGCTGCGCGGCTCACGCTCTTCGGCCTGGGCCTCGGCGTTGGCGAGTCGATCGCGCAGGCTCGCGTTCTCGCGCCGCAAAGCGACAAGCAGCGCATCGTCTTCGGGCGGCACCAACTCGTCGAGATTTATCTCGAGGTCTTCGACCGCGAGCATCTGGATGCCCCCGTCGAACTCGATCGACGCCGCACTGACGCGCGGTGGCGGTGGCGGCGGTGGTGGCGGTGATGGCGGCGGCGGCGGCGGCGGCGGTGGCGACAGCGACGACAGCGACGACATATTGGGCGCCACCGCGTCATCGGTGATGATCGAGGCGAACCACTCGTCGGCGGCGGCGGCGATATCTTCGTCGTCTTCATCGTCGAAGAGTCCGCCAAACAGCGCGTCCTCGGAGGAGACGTTCTGGCCAACCAGCTCGCTCAGGGCACCGCGCGGCGTCGGCAGACGGGTGGGCAGAAGAGTCGTCAGGGTCTCGTGCAGCAACTGAAGGCTGAACGGTCGCTGAAGGTAGGCGTCGGCTGCGGTGCCCATCGCGCGATGCTCGGCGAGGCGTTTACTGCTCTGTTCGGCCGCCGTGATGACCATGACAACCGGCATCTCGCGGGCCTTGCGACGCAGCTTGCTGCACAGCGCGTAGCCGGCCCCGTCATCGTCCATCAGGCCCAGGATCACGGCGTCCGGCTGGTCTTCCAGCGCTTGCCGCACGCCCTCGTTGCCATCGGCAATGCGGCGCGCCTTGATGCCCATTCGCAGACAGCCACGCATGACCTGACTGCTGAAATAGTCATCACTGTCGATGAGATACACTGTGGCCGGCATGATCTGACCTTTTCGACGCAAATCCTCGGCAAGCTACGCCGGGGGCTAGCGACTGTCAATTTGTGCGTTTCGGCGGCCGCATCGTGCGTAATAAGTGAGCCACGCCGACCGCATATTCGCCCTGGCTCAAGGCCACGAACGCTCGCGCCCGAATCGCCCAAGGCCTCGGCAGGCGGGCACACGCTCGCTCTGCTGCCAATGGGTCATGCGCCCTGAGCCGCGCGGCGACGCAGAGCCAATCGCGACGCAGACGGTGCTCGCCCCTCAAGTCGGCCAACGCCGCGCTCGTTTCGAGCCGCACCAGCGCGGCATCCACAGCGCCGCGTTCAAGAAGACAGACGACAGCGCCCAGCGCGGGGCCCGGATCGTCCGGGCAGTCTGCGAGCGCCGCATCGAAAGACTCCAGCGCAGACCGCCAGAGCCCGCGCCGCGCCTCGTCCAGGGCGTCGGCGAGGGGCCTGGACGAGGCGCGGCTCAATCGAACTCCAGCCCGCGGAAGCCCTTCTTCAAGGTCTGATTGGATGCGGCCCCGCGTGTGCCCTCAGGCTCCGCTGGCGTCGCTGCCCGCTGCGGGCGCGCGGACGTCGTGTTTGGCCGGGGGGCGGCCTGCGCGGGCGGGCGCGGCGCTGGCCCAGAGCGGGGACGCAGCTCGGTCGCGCGGTCGAGGCTCAGTTCACGCGGACCATCCGCATCGACGAGCACTCGGCGACCGTCGATCTGGAAGAGGTCCATCTCGGGCAGCGACGACGCGCGCTTGAGCCAAGTGATCAGCCCAGGAAAGTCCATCGCGGAGACGTCGGGGCTCGCCGCTTGCGCTGCCGTGCCCGTGGGCAACCCGCGCTCGATGACATACTCGCGGATCAGATCGCGCAGCAGTCCGACGAGCTCGTCGCGGCTCCACGATCCGGTCGCCTGTTCAAGCTGGCCATGCAGGGCCTCCCAGTCATGTCCGGACATCTCTCCCCCTCAAGTCACGCGCCCCAATGGACGCGCCCCAATGGACGCGCCCCAGTCGACGCGCGCGGTCTGGCAGTCCAAAAATATCGTATTGGTCAAGTCGGTATCGGTGAAGGCCGCATCAGAGAGATCGCAGCGGGCGAACACCGCGCCACGCAGGTCGGCCGCGTAGAAATTCGCCGAGCGTAAATCGCATTCAAGCACGAACGCCCCCCTCATCTGAGCGCGCATCAGCTGCGCCCCGCCGAGGCGGTCGTTGGCGAAGCGGCAGCCGGTCAAGAGGGCCTTGCTTAAGCGCATGTAGCTCGTTTCGCCCCCCAAAACCTGCACGCGATTGAGGCGAGCGCCAGTCAATTGAGCGCCGCCGAGCCGACATTCGGTCAAGATCGTATGGGCCAGCCGCACGCCCTCAGCCTCGGCGCGCGACAGGTCGCAGCTGTCGAGCGTGGCCCCGGTCCAGCGCGACGCCGTCAGGTGCGCGCCCCGCAAATCGCAGCCTGTCAGCGTGGCGTTGTCGATGTCGCCATCGGTCAGACGCGCGCCTTCAAGGCCCACGCGACGCAGGGTAACGCCCGCCAGGCGGGTCGCGCTCAGGTCGATGCCGCGCAGATCCATGCTCTCCAGCCAGGTGCCGGTTATGGTGCCGCCGCGATGCGCTGCCACCTCGTCTCGGGTCTGCACGGGGGCTGTCCTCGTCGGGTCGTTCGGCCGTATCGTGGCCCAAACAGCGGCCGGAGTCGAGGCGCAGCCGCCCGGCGTGACAGATCCTGTGCGATCCCCCATCTTGTGTCGCGTGGATGCCGTAGATATAGTCGCGGGCCTGAAAGATCGCGGAGTAGAGTGCTGCTCGGTGGCGCGTCTTCGCAGAAATTGAATCTTCAGGCTGACTTCGCGAAGCTCAGGAGCGCGGATGACTCGCCAAGCGAGGCTCGCCTACACGCTGCCAGACGGCTCTGAGCACGAGCATATGCTCGATCAGGGTGCGTCAACGACCATCGGCCGGCACCCCCAGTGCACCATCACCGTGACGCAGCCGTCCGTCTCGCGGCGGCACGTGCGCATCTGGCACGAGACGGGCAGCTTCCTGGTCGAAGATCTGGGCAGCTCGAACGGCACCTATATCAACGGCCAGAAGGTCACCCGCGCGACGCTGACCGAGGGGTGCGAGCTGCGCTGCGGCGACTTCGCTTTGCAGTATGGCAGCGTCTCGAAGGCGCCGCCGGTGAGCCCGCCGACGTCAGCGCCGAGCGGACGACCGCGGGTGGTCGGCTCGCTGCGGCCCCGCCGACTCGACGGGGCCGGGCCGCTTCGGCCCACATCTAATCGAATGCCCACCGAAGACGAGCTGCGGAGCACTTCTCCCAAGCCAGTCTTGCGCAACGCCGGGCGTTTGCAGCCCGAACCCACGGCCGATCCATCGACCGCCGTGGCGCCGCCGCCCGTGGTCGATTCTGGTGAGCTCGACGCGCTGCAGGCTGAGCTTGAGTCGCAGCAGGCCCAGGTCGCCGACCACGAGGGCGAGCTGCGCGACCGAGATCGGCGCATTCGCGACCTTGAAGAGAGCGTACGCCGCGCTGAAGAGCAGTTGGGCACGCAGACCGACAAGGCCCTCGATCTGCGCGATCAGGCCACGCAGCTGCAGTCACAGCTCGAAGACGTGCGCACCGAGCGCAGTGAGCTGGTGGTCGAAGTCAACGCCACCAAGGATCGCCTCGACGGGCTGCACGACAGCCAGCAGGCCGCCTCGGGCCGTGAGCAAGAGCTCGCCGAGCAGGTCAATGACCTCAAGCGCGAGGTCATGCATCGCGAGAAGGCCAACAAAGAGATCGAGCGCGAGCTTGAGCTGGCCTCGTACGACCTCAAGTCGACGCGTGAAGACAACGAGAACCTGCGCCTGGCGCTGGGCGATGACGACTCGATCCGCAAGAAGCTCAACACGCGGCTCGCCCACCTCGAGCAGATCCTCGAGGAGAAGGAGAGCATGATCGAGATCCTCCAGCGCAACGAAGAGCGCATGGAGGACAAGCTCACGCAGGCGCGCGCCGACGCCCGCCTCGAAGGCGGCCAGCGGTCGGCGCGTCTGCGTGAGCAGCTGACCAAGGCCGAAGAAGAGCGCGACGCGCTGACGGCGCAGGTCAGCGCGGTGGAAGGCGAGTTGGCGACGCTCAAGGAGAAGGCCGTCTCGACGGCTTCTGGGCGTGCCCGCGACCTGCAGGAGCAGATCAACAAGCTCAAGCGCGAGAATCGTGACCTGCGGCGGGCCATTGAAGACGCGAAGACCGAGGCAACGGACGGCCAAAGCGCCGAAGTCGAAGCCACGCTGACGGCCGCGCGCGAGGCCCTCGACGCGGCAAAGGTCGAGGCGACACGGCTGGCGAAAGAGAAGCTGCGCCTCGAGGCCGCTCTCGATCAGGCGCAAGATGAGCGCCGAGACGCCGAATCTGCGGCCGCCAGCGCTCAGTCCGCGTCGGCATCAGCGCCCGCAGGAGGCGGCGACTTCGCCGGCCTGCGCGACGCCGCCGTCAAGACCTATGAGACCCTCAACGACCTCGCCTCCGAGCTGCGCAACAACGTGCGCGTGGGCGGCGATTATGTGAAGGAACTCAGAGCGTTGGTCGAGATTGCCGCCCGAACGCCCGAGGACGCCGACGCCATCCGCGCGGTCGCTGAGGACATTGAAGCGTTGCTGACGATCGAATCGGCGGTGGAGACGCTGGGGGCTGCACAAACGGCCGCGCGCGACTTCAAAAAGGCGATGCGGACCTTCCGCGAGATCCTGCGCACCTACGGGTACGGCAGCTAACAGCATGCTGATGGAGGCCAACGTCTAGATGGGGCAGGACACCAAAATCGACAGCCGGACCGAGCTCGAACACCTGATTCGGGCGCGCTACCCGTTGATCTACATCAGCAGCGGAGAAGAAGAGCGCGTCGAAGAAGCGCTCAAAGAGATCCGCTCCAGCCGAAACGCCAAGGGCGGCCACCAGCGCAAGCTGCTCTTCTGGTCGATCACCCAGGGCTTCGTCGGTGACGAAGAGTTCAGCGACCTGCGCGATCCCATCAAGGCCCTCGACTTCATCCTGCGATACGAAGAAGGCGGCATGTTCGTGCTGCGCGACTTCCACCCCTACCTCAAGGATCCGGTCGTCGTGCGCCGCCTGCGCGACTGCTACCGCGAGATCCAAGAGGGCGAGCGCCCCAAGACGGTCTTGCTGGTCTCCCCCACCCTGCGCATCCCGCGGGAGTTGGAGGCTGAGCTGGCGATGATCGACTTCGATCTGCCGTCCCGCGAGGAGCTGTCGTCGCTGATCGCCAACTTCGCTGACGCATACGGGCTCTCGCACGACGCCAGCGCGCAGGAGCGCTTCACCGAAGCGGCCCTGGGCCTGACGTACGACGAGACCAAGCTGGTCATCTCCAAGAGCCTGATTCGCCACCGCGACTTCGACATCAACACGATCCTGTCGGAGAAGAAGGCGATCATCCGCAAGTCGGGGCTGCTGGAGTACTACGAGAGCCGCGAGGAGTTCGGCGGCGTCGGTGGCCTGCCCGTGCTCAAGGAATGGCTCTCTCGACGCCAGGGCGCTTTCACTCAGCGCGCGCGCGACTTCGGCCTGCCGATGCCCAAGGGCATCTTGCTGATCGGCATCCCCGGCTGCGGCAAGTCGCTGACCGCAAAGGCAGTGGGCGCGTTGTGGCAAATGCCGTTGCTGCGCCTCGACGTGGGCAAGGTCTTCAGCGGTCTGGTCGGCAGCTCCGAAGAGAACATCCGCAAGGTCATCAGCACCGCCGAGGCCGTCGCGCCCGCCGTGCTCTGGCTCGACGAGCTCGAGAAGGGCTTCTCGGGCGTGCAGTCGAGCGGCAGCAGCGACTCGGGCACCACCGCGCGCGTCTTCGGCAGCTTCATCACCTGGCTGCAAGAGAAGTCGAGCTCGGTGTTCGTCATCGCGACCGCCAATGACGTCTCGGCGCTGCCGCCAGAGTTGCTGCGCAAGGGCCGGTTTGACGAGATCTTCTTCGTCGACATGCCCACCGAGAAGGAGCGCGTCGAGATCTTCAAGATCCACCTGACCAAGAAGAATCGCGCGCTCGAAGACTTCGATATCGAGCTTCTGGCGCGTGAGGCCAAGGGCTTCAGCGGCGCCGAGGTCGAGCAGTCGGTCATCGCCGCGCTCTATGACGCCTTCTTCGAGGACGATCCGCTCACCACCGAGCGCATCGTCAAGTCGATCAAAGAGATCATCCCGTTGAGCCTGACGATGAAAGAAAAGATCGACGATTTGCGCGACTGGGCGCAGACGCGAGCCCGCAGCGCGAGCGGCGTGCCCATCGGTCCTTCCGATTCCCAAGGCCCTGACGAGACGACCGACGGTGCGGTGCCCGCGGGCTTCCGCAACCTCGAACTGGGAGACTGACGCATGTCACATTTCACCACCGTCGAGACAAAGATCAAAGACCTGGTGGCGCTCAAAGCCGCCCTCAAAGATCTGGGTTTCGCCTACAGTGAGGCCGAGCAGGGCGTCGAGGTCCGCGGTTATCTTGGACAAAAAGAAACCGCTGAGTTGTCGATTCACGCCAGCAAGCAGTATGACGTGGGCGTGAAAGCGACGGCGAACGGCTATGAGTTCGTCGCCGACTGGTGGGGTGTCGAGACCGGACGCGGCATCACCCAGGACAAGTTCGTCAAGCAGGTCACCCAGCGCTACGCCTATCACAAGGTGCTGAGTGAAGTAGCCAAACAAGGCTTTACCATCGAGACTGACGAGGTCTCGGAAGACAAAACGATTTCGCTTACAGTCCGGCGGTGGCAATAGATATGGCTCAGCGACAAGAGATCGATATCGAGATCACGCCGGACGGCGAAGTCAAGCTGACCGTGCGCGGCGCCCCCGGTGGCGCCTGCCTCGAGCTGACACGTAAATTGGAAGAGGAACTGGGTATCGTGGTCGACCGCGAGAAGACCTCTGAGTTTTACCAGCAGCCCGCCACCGTACAAGACGAAGTCAAGATCGGAGACGAGTGATGTGGCAGAAGATCATGGCCTTCTTCCGCAGCCTTTTCGGGGGCAGCGCGCCGGCTATCGAAGACAAGACGAAGGCCGACTCATCGGCCCCGCCTGCGGCGGTCGCTGAGCCCGAGTCGTCTGCGCCCCCGGCAGCCGCATCGTCGGTCGTGCTCGCTGAGCCTGAGCCTGAGCCCGTCACTGCGCCTGAGCCCGTCACTGCGCCTGAGCCCGTCACTGCGCCTGAGACCGTCGCCGAGCCTGAGACCGTCGCCGAGCCTGAGCCCGTCGCCGCGTCGACCACCGAACCCGCGACCGCAGCCATCGCAGCCGCGCCCGTCGTAGATGAGCCCGCAGCGGCTGTCGCGCAGAGCGACGACGATGATGATTCGGACGATGTCGCCGTCGAAGCCGCGATGGCGAGCACGCCCGACGACGGGGATGACGAGGCGCGGCGCAATCGCAAAAAGGCCGCCCGCCGTAAGGCTGCACGCAAGCGCAAAGACAAGCGCTTGAAGAACGTCCGCACGCAGTCGGCCGAGGCCGAGAAGGCCGCAGAGACCCGCCAAATCGAAGACAAGCAGGCTACGATCGACGCCGAAGCGGCCCGCAAGGCCGGCAAGCAGGCCGCACAGCAAGCAGAGACAGCGCTCAAGGTCGCCGAGAAGGCCGAGCGCGTGGCTGCGTCCGCTGCGATCCAAGCTGAAGCCGAGGCCGAGCGTCAGGCAGAGTTGGCCAAGGCCCGCGCGGCGATCAAGGCCGCCGCCTCAAAGCGGGTCGAGAGCGATCTCGAAGCCGCACAGACGGTGCATGGGGCCGCCGCCGCAGCGCACGCTGCCGTGCGCGCCGCCAACGCAAACCAAGAGCCGGCCGTCGAGACGGGCGATCTGCAGGCAGCGCGCGAGGCAGAGGCCAAGGTCGCTGCCCAAGCCGCCGCAGACGATGCGGCGCGCGAAGCCTCAATCGCCGTCGCCGCGAAGCGTGAAGGTGAGGCCGCTCAAGCCCGCGCTGCCGAGGCGGCTGCCGAAGCCGTCGCAGCGCAGGCTGCGGTCGAAATCGCCGCCGCTGCCGCCGCTGCTCAGGCTGCCCGCGCGGCTAAAGACGCCGACGCTGCCCGCAAGGCCGCCGAAGAAGAGGCCACTCGGCAGGCTGAACAAGCCGCCCACAAGGCTAAAGAAGACGCTGCACGCCAAGCTGAGCAGCAGGCCGCCGAAGCCGCAGCGCAGGCAGCCGCTGACGCCAAAGCCGCAGCGCAGGCAGCCGCTGACGCCGAAGCCGCAGCGCAGGCAGTCGCTGACGCCGCAGCCGCAGCCTTGGCTGCGTCAGTGGAGCGGCCCGCAGTCAACGACGCCGACGCGGCCGCGCTCGACCAGATCAAGGATGAGATTCACGATACGGGCCTCTCGCCCGCTGATGCGCTCGACATGCAAGCGACCGTCGCCATGCCTGCGCTCAACGTGAAGGATCTGGTTAAACATCGTTTCCAGCAGGCGACCCAGGCCCCGCCCGTCGATTTGGGCACGCCCATCGACCTCCGCGAGCCGCCGGCGGTCGATCCGTTCGCGGCCCCCGCTGCGTCGGGCAGTCTGCCGCCGCCGTCGGTGCAGATGCCGCCGATGATGAACCAAATGCCCTCGATCAGTGTCGAACACGCACCTGCGTTGGCGAACCAGCCGCCCGCGCCCGACGCCCCCAAAGACGACGGCACAGCCCAATCCCGCCCGGGATTGGGTGGCCTCGGCGGCCTGGGCGGCCTCGGCGGCGCCAAGACGGGTGGCCTTCTGGGCGGCGATGGCCCCGGCTGGGGCGCAAAGAAGGGCGGACTCGGCGGCTTGGCCAGCAAGAAGGGCGGCCTCGGGAGCGGCTTGGGTGGCCTCAGCAAGGCCGGCCTCGGCAGCCTCGGCGGAAGCCTGAGCAGCCTCACCAAGGCCGGACTCGGCGGCCTGGGCGGACCCAAGGCAGACGACAAGGACGATGAGGGCGAGGAATAGGCGCTATGGCCGATCCGGCCACGCCCACCGGTGATCTTCCACCGCTGAGCCCGCAAAGCCGCCGTATTCAAGCGGCGCTTTCGCACTTCGGCGTCGCGCGTATGCTCGGCGCCGCCCAAAATCCCCTGGCCGCGGTCGAGCCCCTCGACATCGCCTACCGCCCGATTGGGGTGCTCCAAGAGGAGAACCTCATCTCGCGGGTGGCCGCGACCGTCCGCGAGATAGAGCGCCCCTCGGCCATGGACGAGTGGATGGCGACCTGCACAGCGCAGTTCATCCTGCGCAACACACACCGCGCCACCCGCGACGACGCGCGACCCGACGCAATGCAATTCGACCACGTCCCGCGTAACGTGCTCGAGCCTGCCGGCGCGGCAGTGGCTGCTTTACTGAGCGTCGGCCGGCAATTGGAGACCGACTCGGCATCTGAGCGCCTGACGACTTATGTGGCGCAAAGAGCTCAGCTCATGGTAGAGCCGTGGCCAGATCACTTTGGCCGGCCCGACCCTGCCGACGTGCAAGAGTCCTCATAGGGGCTCGATCTCACTCTCTCGAACCGCGCGCCCGCCCTCGACAATCTGGTGTTGGCGCTGCGGACGGTGTCTGGCTTGGGGCTAATCTCAAGCGTCACCGTGACAAGAACCCTGACCGCGGCCAAGCAGGCTGCGGCGCTCCGAAACCTCGGAGCACAACATGTCGCCCCCCTCGAAGACGCCCGCTGAACAGCCGTGGCGCCGAGCATCGGGTCGACACGGGAGTCCCATATGAGCAAGCAAATGCTTGTCAACGCCGCGCAAGCCGGCGAAGTCCGCGTCGCGATCATCGAAGACAACATCCTCGAAGATCTCAACGTCTCCTTCGAATCCAACGAGCAGCTTCGCGGCAACATCTACAAGGCCCGCGTGGTCTCGGTAGAGCCCGGTCTGTCGGCCGCGTTCGTCGACTACGGCGCTGACCGCAACGGCTTCATCACCTTCAACGACATCCACAAGCGCTTCTACAACAAGGAGCACACGGGTGACGGTCGTCCGCGCATCCAGGACGTCATCAAGGTCGGCGCCGAGATGATGGTGCAGGTGCACAAGGAAGAGATTGGCAACAAGGGCGCCGCCCTGACGAGCGATCTGACCCTGCCCGGCCGCTACCTGGTCCTCATGCCCCACTCGGGCAGCGGCGGCGTCAGCCGCAAGATCTCGGATGAGGCCACCCGTAAGCGCCTCAAGGCGTTGATCGCAAAGCTCAACCCGCCCGACGACACCGGCATCATCGTGCGCACGGCCGGCCAGGGCCGTACCCAGGTCGAGCTGCAGAAGGACTACCAGGAGCAGATCCGGCTCTGGGGCCACATCCAGGCGGGCTACGCCACGCGCCGCAACCCGGGCGTCATCTACCGCGAGCCCAACGTCGTCATCCGCTCCGTGCGCGATTACTACAACGACGCCATCGACGAGGTCATCGTTGACGACGCTGCGGTGCATGCCCAGGTCGTCGAGTTCTTCGAGAAGCACATCGCGGACGATCTCGACAAGGTCACGCATTACACCGGCAAGATGCCGATCTTCAGCAACTATGGGCTGGAGCGGCAGCTCGAGAACATCGCCAACGCCAAGGTGTCCCTGCCCAGCGGCGGCAGCATCGTGCTCAACCCGACCGAGGCTTTGATGTCGGTCGACGTCAACTCCGGCAAGTCGCGGGGGCAGTCGACGCAAGATCAGATGGCCTATGGCACCAACAAAGAGGCCGCCATCGAGGTTGCCCGGCAACTGCGCCTGCGCGACGTGGGTGGACTGATCGTCGTCGACTTCATCGACATGAACGACATGAAGCACCGCCGCGAGATCGAGGGTGTTCTCAAGAAGGCGATGAAGCGCGACAAGGCCCGGGTCGAAATCGGCCGGGTGTCGCGCTTTGGCCTGCTTGAGATGTCGCGTCAGCGCATCAAGGGCCGCCTGCTGTCGAGCACCCATGACGTCTGCCCGATGTGCGAGGGCTCGGGCTACGTCATGAGCACCGAGACGTCGGCGATGAGCATGCTGCGCCGCCTGCAGGAGCTCGCCGTCAGCACGCCGCGCGGCGCAAAGATCCGCGGCCGACTGCCCGTGCAGGTCGCCTTGTGCCTGCTCAACATCCATCGCACCGCGCTGGCCGAGCTTGAGGAGCGCTTCGAGGTCGTCATCGAGCTGATCCCTGACCTCAACGCGATCACTGCCCGCGACGCCTTTGAGGTGGTCAACGGCAGTGAACAAAAGGCCGACAGCACCCGCAACCGTGGGCGCGACCGCAACGATCGCGGCAACCGCGGCCGCGATCGCAATGACCGCAATGAGCGCAATGAGCGCGGAGGCAGAGGCCGTCGTCCACACAAGGACCGGCCCGCCAAGGTCGACGCCCCGGCCCAGCCGCCGAAGGCCGAAGACGATACGCCGTTCGAGCCGCCGCGCATTGTCGGGTTCATCCCCGCTGACAAGCTGGCCACCGCCGACCTGGGCCCCGATGAAGCCGCCGAACTGATCGAAGGCGCGAAGGCTGAAGCTGGACCCGTCGCCGACGTCGCCGCTGCTGTCGCGGTGGGCGCCGACCTACAGACGGCCGCCGAACTCTCGGAGCCTGAGGAAGAAGACGGTCAGCGTCGCCGTCGCCGTCGCCGTCGCCGCGGTCGTGGCCGTGGCCGCGATGAGCAGCAGACCCAGGGCGATGCGACCGACGAGACGGACGCAAAGACGTCGGCCGAACCGACCGACGACGCAAAGACGTCGGCCGAACCGACCGACGACGCACCGACGTCGGCCGACGCGCCGAGCCAGACGATCGACGACGCTGACGAGAGCCAGGGCCGCCGCCGCCGCCGCCGTGGACGCGGTCGACGCAACCAGAGCGAAGAGCGCACCGACAGCCCCCGCACCGACAGCCCCCGCACCGAGCCCACTGACGGCCAGGCCCCGTTGACCGAGGGTGAGCCCACCGAGCGCGTCGCCAAGACGCCGAGCCGGCGTGCTGCGGATCGCCTCCGGCGCAAGCTCAGGGGCGACGCCGAGCCGGCCCGCACCGAGGCAGCCGCCGAGGACCAGACCGCGGCAGCCGTTGAAGCGCCGAGCGAGGACGATGCTGCGGCACGCCGTGAGGCCGCGCGAGAGCGCCTCCGTGCGCGGCGTGGTCGTCGCGGACGTGGACGCCGACCCGAGCCGGCAGCAGAGGCAAAGGCCGACGCGCCCATTCAGCCGGCAGCAGAGGCAAAGGCCGACGCGCCCATTCAGCCGGCGGCAGAGGCCGCGCCGTCCAGCCACCGCGATCGCCTGCGCCGCAAGCTCAAGGGTGAAACGACGGCCGAGCGGGCTGCGCCTGAGCAAGCCGCAATCGCGAAGGCTCCGGTCGCAGACGCACCCGTCGCGAAGGTCGATGACGAGCGTCCGGCGCCCCGTCGACCCGGCCGTCGCACTGCTGACCGACTGCGCCAGAAGTTGATGGCCGATGCATCGACCACCGAAGCGCCCGAGAGTGCATCGGTGGCCGACAACACCGTCGATGAGGCCCCTGAGCCGACACCGGCGGCGCGGCCCCAGGCCAAGCCCTCGCGCTCACGCAGCACCGCGGCCGACCGACTTCGCAAGAAGCTGTCGGACGAAGCAGCGACCCTGACGCCCGCGGTCGAAGACGCCCCGAAGGCAACCAAGACCCTGCAACCGCGACGCAAGGCCAACGATCGGCTGCGCGAGAAGCTGCTGGCGAAGGCGGCGCCTGCAGTCGACGACGCAGCGGCTGCCCAAGAGGCTGCAGCCGCTGAAGCTGCGGCGATCGCTGACGCTGCTGCGGCGGAGGCGATCCTCGCCGAAGCCGCCGCGCCCGTGGAGACCAAGGGTGCAAGCCGACGCGCGGCTGACCGCCTGCGCAAGAAGCTGCTCGCCAGCACCGACGCGACGCCCGAGGTCGCCGAGCAAGCGCCCAAGCGTCCGCTGGCCGATGCGCCCCAAGAGAAGCCGACCCGCGCACGGCGCACCCGTAAGGCCAAGCCCAAGGCTGCCGCACCCAAGGCTGCCGCAGCCGACGATGCACCGACCGAGGAGAAGCCGACGCGTGCCCGTCGCACTCGCAAGGCCAAGTCCAAGGCTGCCGCACCCAAGGCCGCTGTGGCCGACGATGCAGTGGCAGAGGAGAAGGCAGTGGCAGAGGAGAAGCCCACCCGCGCCCGGCGTACCCGTAAGGCCAAGCCCAAAGCCGCTGCAGCCAAGGCCACTGCGGTCGAAACCACTGCGGTCGAGGCCACTGCGGTCGAGGCCACTGCGGTCGAGGCCACTGCGGTCGAGGTGAAGCCGACCCGCGCACGGCGCACGCGCAAGGCCAAGCCCAAGGCCGCTGCCCCCCAAGCCACCGCGGCAGAGGATGCGCCGGCCGACGAGAAGCCGACCCGCGCCCGGCGCACTCGCAAGGCCAAGCCCAAGGCCACTGCAGCCAAGGCCGCTGTGGCCACTGCGGCCGACGATGCGCCGACCGAGGAGAAGCCGACCCGCGCACGTCGCACCCGTAAGGCCAAGCCCAAGGCTGCTGCACCCAAGGCCACTGCGGCCGAGGATGCACCGACCGAAGAGAAGCCGCCCCGCGCCCGCCGCACCCGCAAGGCCAAGCCCAAGGCTGCTGCACCCGAGGCCACTGTGGCCGAGGAGAAGCCGAAGCGTGCACGCCGCACCCGCAAGGCCAAGCCCAAGGCTGCCGAGCCCGACGCATAGGCCCCACCGTCGGCGTTCGCTGGCGGTCCGGTCGCGCGTGCATCCCAGCGCGTGACCGCATGAATTTGGCCACAGGCGGTCGCGCGGCGGCTGCCTGGGCTCACTCTTTCTCACAGCTTGGCGGCCAGACGCTTCATCTCCGTTGCGGGTCCGGTGTAGGGTAAGGCGGGGGGCGACTTGAGCGAGAAGCTTCGATTCGGTGAAATCCTTGTCCGAGCGGGCGTGTTAGAACGCGCTCAGCTTGAACAGATCGGTGCGAGCCTCGCGGAGTCCGCTGACCTCGGTGAGCACCTTGTGCGCCAGGGTCTCATCGATGAGAGCCGCATGCTGCAAGCGGTCGGGCAGGCCCTCAACCTGCCGACAGTCGTCCTCACCGAACTCAACCCCGACGAACGCGCCCTCAAGCTTCTGCCCCAGGCGCTCTGCGAACAATACCGGGTATTTCCGGTAGAGTTGGAGCAGACGGGCGGCGCTGAGCACCTGCACGTCGCGATGGCCAACCCCGCTGACATTCGGGGCATCAAGCAGATCACCCGCAAGGCGCGGCGCCGTATTCGCCCGCTGGTGGCGTCAGCGCGCGACATCTCTGAGGCCATCGCGGTGCATTACGCCGGCGCCACCCGGCATCGCACTGACGGATCCGTGCAGGACTCGCCGGTCGACATGTTCGACTTCAGCGTGACTGACCTGTCGAGCATCGATGCCTCCGACCCGGGGCCGGCGCTC
>JBNMOZ010000013.1:0-24958 GCA_051276005.1 Bradymonadia bacterium
CGAGACCTGATCGTAGCGGGTGCGGTGCCAGGTCTTCCCATCGACCTCCAACTCGATCTCGAGCGGGGTCAGATCGCGGGTGCTGCCGTCGATGCGATCGTTGGCCTCGGCCCAGATGCCCACGTCGCCGCCAACGTGAATCGGCGCGCTGAAGTCGGTGATGACCGCCTCGTCGAAGGCATGGTTCACGTGGGCGCCGACGGTGCGCGGGATGAGCAGGACGCGCTTGATGACCGGCGGCAGCGTGTCGGGGATCGGCAGGCCGTGCAGCAGCGGGTTGACCGGCTGGCCCTTATGGCGCAGCTCGAAGTGCAGGTGCACCAGATCGGTGCCGCTGGTGCCCACCCAGCCCAGCGGCTCGCCCTTCTTGACCCGAAACGGCTTGCGGAGGTTGAAGACCAGCTTGAACTGCTGGCCCTTCTCTTCGCGGGCCTCGACGACGGCGCGCAGCTTGGGCGCGTAGCCCGACAGGTGGCCATAGACCGTCTGCCAGCCGTCGGCGTGGCGCACATAGATCGCCCGGCCGTAGCCGGCGTCGTTGCGTCGAATGCGGTGCACCACGCCATCGGCTGCGGCGAGGATCGGGATCGTCTGGTCGCCGTTGGTCGCCAGGTCGAGGCCGGCGTGGTGGTGGGTGATGCGGTAGGTGCCGAACGTCGAGGTGACGCTGGGTGCGATCTGCAGCGGATAGACCATGGACGGCGGCGCAGCGAGCAGGGTGAGGGCCAGCAGGCCGGTCATCGCGACACCGTCCGCTTCATCGCGACACCGTCCGCTTCATCGCAACACCGTAAAGCCGATGAACTCGCCGGTCGCGTCGCCACGCTCGACGTCGACGCGATCGACGCGCGCTGCGGGTGGCCCACCGGCTTGTATCCAGCCCAGCCAGGTGGCCAACGCGTCGGCGGTGCCTTCGGCGACGGCGCTGACGGATCCATCCATGTCGTTGCGCACCCAGCCACTCAGCGCGAGCGCGTCGGCCTGCTCGCGCGTCGACGCGCGGAAGAAGACACCCTGCACGCGTCCGGCGACACGCACCGTCAATCGGGTCGTATTCGTCATCAGTCGAGCCTCGTGATCGTCTTGGGCGGCAGGCCCGCCTTGCAGTGGTTGACCATGTTCAAGGCCTTTGCGGCGGGGGACGACTCGATGACCGGCCTGAGGGTCTTGAGCACCTTGGGGCAGTCATGCGCCTTGAACGCAGCGCTGGCGATGCGGATGCGGCGCTCCACGTCGGCGATCTGGGCCACGAGCGCCTTGGCCTCGGGGTGTTTGCGATCGGCCGACAAGACGGCCTTCGCTTCGCGCCGCGCCTGTTGGAGTTGGCCACGGTTGTAGGCCTTCTTCGCGTCGTTGATGCGGCTCTCGAGGCGGGCTTGGATGCCCTTGCGGCGCTTCTCGGCGGCGGCCTTCTTGCGCTCAGCGCGACGGTCGGCATCGCGTTTGACCTTGGCTTCCCGCTCGGCGTCGCGGGCGGCCTTCTCTGCGGCCTGGCGCTCGGCGGCGGTGGGTCCAGCGGGCTCGGTCGGGGCTGCCGCTGAGACGACGCTCGTCGGCGCGGCGGTCGTCGGTACGGACTTGGCGGCGACGGCCTCAGGCGCCTGTGGTGCGTCCGCCACCGGTGCGTCCGCGACCGGTGCGTCCGCCACTGGTGCGTCCGCCACTGGTGCGTCCGTGACCGGTGCGTCCGGGGGCGGCGCTTCGGGCTCGGTGGCGCTCGCGTTGATGATGTCGGGTGGCACGACGACCGCGCGGGGATCGGGATCGTCGTCGTCGTCGACGAAGACTGACACCAGCACCATCACGAAGAGGGTCGCCGCGGCCGCCATGATCCACATAGGCCGGCGCGACACCGGCCTATGCGTCGTCGTGCGTGTGGGCAGCGGGGTGTCGTTGAACTCGACGGCCTCGGTGGCCAGGTTGCCTTCGCTGGCGCGCTCGGACTCGGCGAAGGTCATCTGTGTGTCGGCTGTGGTCACGCCGGCGGTGCGTCGCAATCGCATGCGTGGCGGGATCGGCGTGGGGCGCGAATGGCCGAAGACGCCCTCGACGGCGTCGATGAAGGTCAGCGTGTCGGGGTAGCGATCGTTGGGTCGTTTCGACAGGCACTTCAGGGCGATCGCTTCGAGCTTCGGGTGTACGCCCGAGACCTTCTCCGACGGTGGGATCGGCTTCTCCGATGCCTGCCGATGCATGATCTGCAGCTTGTTGCTGCCCGTAAACGGCGCGTCGCCCGTCAGCAACTCGTACAGCATACAGCCCAGGGCGTAGACGTCGCTGCGCAGGTCGACCGTCTCGCCGCGGGCCTGCTCGGGCGCCATGTATTCGGGGGTGCCGAAGACCATGCCCACCTGCGTCAGGCGGGGCCCCTCGTCGTCGAGGCGTTTGGCGATGCCGAAGTCGAGCAGCTTGACGTGGTAGCGGCCCTGCCCGGCGTCGACGAGCATGACGTTCTCGGGCTTGAGATCGCGATGTACGACGCCGGCGTGATGTGCCGCGCCCAGGCCGCGGGCGACCTGGATGATGATCTCGACGATCAGCGAGGTGTCGACCCGCTCATCGCTGCGCACCAGCTTCGCCAGCGCGATGCCGGGGCAGTACTCGAGCACCATGTAATAGCAGTTGTCAGGCGTGCGCCCGAAGTCGTGCAGGGCCACCAGGTTGGGGTGGCTGACGCGCGCATAGGTCATCGCCTCGCGCTCGAAGCGTTGGGTCAGCGTGACGTCGTCGGAGTAGCGCTCATGCAGCACCTTGACCGCGACGCGCTGCCCGACCTTGAGCTGGGTGCCCAGGTAGACGGTGCCCATGCCGCCCACGCCGATGCGCTGCTCAATGCGATAGCGATCGGCGACCGTCAGCCCGATCAGAGGGTCGATGGGAAAACCGTCGCTGGCACGCGAGAGCCCACAACGGCCGCAGAAACGGTCCGAGCTGGGCAGGGCGTAATCGCAACGGGGGCACCGCATTGAGACCTTCAAATCGAGGGCGAGGATCGCGTCGCCGGCACCGACCGGCAAAGAGCCGGCAGAGTATAGCAGCCTGTCGACGGGGGCGCGGAAGTTCTGCCCGCGTCCTCTACGGTCGCAGCGCGGCTGTCTTGACCAGATCGACGAGCACATCGGGTGATTTTGCGTGATCGGCGACGACGTGCATGTTCGCGAAGCGTTCGGGGCGGTTGTCGCCGTCGACCACCAGGCGGATCAGGACGGCCTCGACGCGAGCGGGATAGAGGCCGCGCACCTTGGCGTACAGCTCGGGGTCGTGCTCCCCAGAGTCACCAACGAGGATGAAACGCAGGCCCGGATGCGTCTCGAAGACCCGCTTCAAATGCGCCATTTTATAGGTCTGCTGATCGAAGGTGGGATCGGTCCCGAAGTTCTTGAGCAGCAGCGGACCCAGCGGGAACTTGCGCAGGCGCAGGAAGCCCTCAATACGGCGAACGAAGTTCTGCGGGCTGCCCGATAGATAGAAGATGAGCAAGGCGCCAGCCGCTTTGGCCTTCGCATAGGCCGTCGCCGCGCCGGGCACGGGATCGATCTGCGCGGCGTTCTTGAGCAGCGCGTTCTTTGTCATCTCGCGTTTGCTGGTCACCCCGGTGTGCAGGATCGTGTCGTCGATGTCGCTGATGATCGCGAGCCCTTTGGGCGGCAGCACGAAGAGCGCGCCCCGAGCCGCCAGGGCCGGGTGGCCCTGATCGTCGGTGGCCGTCGCGCTGATGCGATGTACGCCGGGGCGCAGGGCCTTGCCGGGCGGCAATGACGCGACCACGCTGAAGACGCCGTCGTCGTCGGTCTTGCCCACGCCCTTCCAATCGCCGACCTGCACCTGGATGAGGGCGCCTTCGATCTCGTCAGACTCGAGCAATTTTAGGGTGTTGCGCAGGTTGCGCCAGCGGCTGGCCGAGGTCTTGGCGGTGCGCACCCGATCGTCTTCAATGAAGCGGCCCTGGATCGTGAAAGACTGGCCGGTGCCGTGGCTGGGATACACGAGGATGAGACCGGGATCGTCATCAGCCGCGGCGAGGCCGGGCAGGCCGATCAGGCAGGCCAGCGTCAAGCAGAGAGTCGTCAAGCGGGGGGGAGTGGCGGCGGGCAGGTGCATGCGTCTCTCACAAGCAGGGGACACGGGGGTCCCTACGTGTCGCGGCGTCGCAGTATTTGATGTCGACGCCCGCTTGTCGAGCGACCCTGCGTCTCAGCGGCAGGATCGCAGCGCGTTAACGCCGGCGCCGGCGCAGGGCCAGCGGGGCGCCGAGCAGGAGCAGCATCCAGGGCGCCGGGCTCGAGTGGCCCACGACCTGGTGACAGCCCTCTGCGACCGGATCGCCGCCACCCGTGGTGGGCTCGGGCTCCGAGACGCCGAACTCGGGGGGATCGACGACCACGCCGCCGTCGGCCTGCGGATCGCCGCCGCCTACGCCGCCGTTGCCGCCTTCGCCGCCTTCGCCGCCCATGCCGCCCATGCCGCCCATGCCGCCCATGCCGCCGACGCCGGGATCGCCGCCCGCGCCGCCTTCGCCGCCGCCCGCGCCACCGGCGCCGGGATCGACATAATCGAGGGCGCATTGGGCCACGCCCGCGGCGTCAATGACGCAGTTCTCGCCCGGCGGGCAGTCGACGCTGGCGCAGGGATCGCCGATGCAGGCGCCGCCCGAGCAGACCAGGCCGGTCGGGCAGTCGATGCCGAAGCAGGGATCGCCCAGGCAGGCACCCTCGTCGCAGACTTCGCCCGCGGCGCAATCCACCGCGGCGCAGGGATCGGCGACGCACAGGCCGTCGCGGCAGCTCTCGCCGAGCGGGCAGCTGATGTCGGCGCAGCTCTCGATGCAGTCGCCATCGCGGCAGAACTGGCCGGCCACACAGTCCACCTGGCTGCAGGGATCGCCTTCGCAGGCGCCGTCATCGTTGCAGCGCTCGCCATCGGGGCAGCCCGCACCGAAGCAGTTATCGGGCACGCAGGCGCCCTCGGCACAGACCTCGCCGCCGGGGCATTGCACGCCCGCGCAGGGATCGATGCAGTTGCCGTCTTCGCAGGTCTGGCCGGCGTCGCAGATGATCGCCTCGCAGCGGTCGAGGCACAGGCCGTCGACGCAGACGAGCAGGCCGGGGCACTCGAAGTTATTGCAGGGATCGCGGCAGATGCCTTCGCGGCAGGCTTGGCCCGTGGGGCATTGCGCGTCTTCGTCGATGGTGCCGTCGCAGTCGTTGTCGACGCCGTCGCAGCCGTCGGGATCGAGCGCGCCGCAGCGGCCGCAGGCGTTGCGCAGGTTCTCGTCGATGGTGCCGTCGCAGTCGTTGTCGACGCCGTCGCAGGCCTCGTCCATCGCGAGGGCGTCGGCGGTGCAGCGAACCTCGCCGTCGAGGCAGGCGCCCATACCGGCCGCACACACGCCCGGCAGCCCGGTCGCGCAGGCCATGTCGGCCACGTTGACCTCTTCGTCGATCGAGGCGTCACAGTCGTTGTCGAGGCCGTCGCAGATCTCGGGGCTGGGGTCGGTGATCGGGTCGCAGGCGAAGCCGCCGCCGCCGTCACACACCTCGACGCCTTCGCCGCATACGCCGGGCAGGCCCGTGTCGCAGGCGTCACCGTCGCCGTCGCCGGCCAGGTTCTCGTCGATGAAGCCGTCGCAGTCGTCGTCTTCAGCGTTGCAGATCTCTTCGCGGGGATCGCCGTTGCAGCCGTCACAGACGTCGCCGAGCTCGTCGGCGTCGGCGTCTTCCTGCAGCGGGTTGACCAGGTCGATGCAGTTGTCGCAGAGGTCGCCGACGCCATCGCCGTCCACGTCGCTCTGGTCGGCGTCGAAGATGTCGGGGCAGGTGTCACAGGCGTCGCCGTAGCTGTCGCCGTCGGAGTCGAGCTGATCGGGATCGGGCGCGGCCGGGCACAGGTCGCAGATGTCGCCGATGCCGTCTTGGTCGATGTCGTCCTGCAGCGGGTTGGCGACCTGGGCGCAGTTGTCGTCGCCGTCGCAGAGGCCGTCGTTGTCGGTGTCGACGCAGCCGCCACCGACCGAGCGCAGCAGCACGAGAATAGCGTAGGCCTGGCTGGAGAAGTTGTTCCAGCGCGTCATGCCGTTGGGCAGGCCGAACTGGCCGTTCTGCGCCTGATACTGCATCAAGCTGTAGGCGTAGTCGAAGTACCAGCGGGCCGGCTCATGCTGGTTGAGGTAGAAGCCCGCGGCCTCATTTCCCCAGCGCACGCGCGGCGCGGTGGCGGGATCGATGTGGGTCTGGCGCTCGTTCCAGGCCGGGGCCTGGCCTGCGGCCAAAGCGCCGATGTTGTCGGTGTCGATGTTGTTGCCGTTGGGCACCACGCCGGAGTCTTCGATGAACGTATAGGCCTTCGTCGAGGACCACAGATAGTAGTGGTACGAGTTGGTCCAGCTGTTGCGGTGCGGGTTGATCGAGTCGTACTTGTAGTGGTTGTGCAGCCAGCGCAGGTAGCGCTGCACGGTGTCATCGTTGAGGTCGGCCCCGCCGATGATCATGCCCCACAAGCCCGACGCGGTCTGCTGGTAGCTCACCGCGTTGCCGGTGTTGTAGCCATGGCCGCGCTCGAAGCCGTCCAAGTCGCCCGCCCGCGCGTTGTTCACGTAGCCCTGGCGGCTGTTGGCGGTGGCCTGGTTGACCTGCGCGAGGCGGTTGGCGTCGGCGAAGGCCGGATCGTTATACAAGCCGCGCGCCGCCGCGAGGCCTGCGTTGACCAGCTGGGTCGTCGAGGAGTCGTTGCAGCCGCCGTTGCTATAGCACCAGTAGCCCGCGGCGTTCTGGTTCACGCGGATGCGGTCGAATACATTATTGGCGGCTGTCAGGGCGCCCGCGCGGTTGGGTCCACCCGTGCGCAGGTAGACGACGAGGGCCATCAGGTCGCCGCCGTCTCGATAGGAATAAAACGCCGCGTTCGTGGATCGCGCGATAATAAAGGTCATCACGCGGTCGAGGCGCGCCCGATCGGCGGCGGGGGCCCCGGCGTACCCCACGCTGACCGCGCGCTGATTGGCGCCGTCGCGCTTCTCAAGCAAGGCCAGCGCGACGAGGCCGGCGGCGTCGCCAGAGCTGCTCGGATTATTGAACGCGCCTTGTGCGTCCAGCCAGCCCAGGCCGGCGTCGATCGACGACGCGACGTCGGTGCTGAAGGGCGTCACTTGTGCGTGCGCAGAGGCACCGGCCGCCACAAGGCCCAATACGAGCAGTGCTCTTTTCATCCCAAAACTCCCTGTTTCTACCTACATCAGAGAACAATATAGCTATCGCCCAGGTCAAGTCGATGTGATTTCAGCCGATCGTACTCCGGCTTAGCAGCCACTGGACAACGAGCCGCGCACCGTACAATGTGGCGAAATTTTGGGGAGAATACCATGCGATACCGCCATCTTCTGTGGGTCTTGCTCGCCTGGGGGTGCGACGACGGTGGCGGCGGCGACCCCGGCACCAACCCGCCCACGAGCGACGCGGGCGCCGATATGTCGGCTGAGCCCACGAGCGCCTGTCCTGACACACTGCCTGACGGATGGGCCTGCGCCCCGCCGGGCACGTTCATGATGGGCGGCATCGCCGACGACCCCTCGCGGGGCGAAGACGAGATCCGCCACGAGGTCACCCTTACCCGCGCGCTGTTGGTCAAAGCCACCGAGGTGAGCCAGGCCGAATGGACGGCGCTGATGGGCAATAATCCAGCGTGGTTCCGCGACGGCGGCGAGGGCATGTGCGCCGGTGAAGGATGTGCGAGCCGGCCGGTCGAGCGGGTCAGCCTCTTCGACGCGATGGGCTGGACCAACGCGGCGTCCGAGGCCGAAGGGCTGACGCCCTGCTACGACCTGGGCGATTGCGGCGGTGAGGTCGGCAGCGGCTGCGAAGAGGGCGTCGACACCTGCTTGCAGGGCTACGTCTGCGCGGGCGATGACATCTATGATGCCACCTGCGACGGCTACCGGCTGCCCACCGAGGCGGAGTGGGAGTACATGGCCCGCGCAGGCACCGAGGCACCCCGCCACGGCCCGCTCGACACCATCGCCTGGTACCGCATCACGTCGAACCAGCGCACGCAGCCCGTGGGCGGCCTGGCGCCGAACGCCTGGGGCATCTACGACACGTTGGGCAACGTCGCCGAGTGGACGTTCGACCGCTACGATCGCGACTACGGCACCTTCCGACCCGACCGCAATCCGGTGAGCGATCCGCCGGGGCCTGAGTTTGGTCAAAATCGCGTTCTGCGCGGCTGCGCATGGCTCTCGGGCGACATGTTCTGTCGCGCCTCGGCCCGCGCGAGCAACTTCCCTGCCCAGCACACCCATTCGCTGGGCTTTCGACCCGTTCGGACGATACCGCCGACGGTGCCTGCGCGATGAACGGCATCACCGACATGCTGCTGCGTCCGGTCTATGGCGACTTCGTGATCTGGCATGTCGCCGCGGCCGGGCTGGGGTTGGCGCTGCTGTTCGTCGTGGTGCCGCGCCTGCTCAAGCGCGATCAGCGGGTGCACCCATTCATGGGCGCCCGCACCTGCGGCGGGTGTATGTGGCGCGGCCAGGTGGGGCAGTGGAACGAGCAGTGTCCCAAGTGCGGCAAGTCGTTTACGACGTGAGATTGCGGCTCAAGTTCGGGCTGCTTCCCACTCTCGCCGCAGCTGATACGTCAACAAATCCGAGGCCCTGAGCGGTTCGGGGATTCGGTATGGACCGGCCCCAGCGATCACCACGTCGACCGCGCCCTGCAGGTCGCAGCGATGGCCGGCCGAGACGTAGAGCTGCTTGATGCCGTCGATACGACGCACGGCTGCACCGACCACCTCGCCATCAATGTTGAGAGGCACCCAGCCGACCGCTTCGGGCACGGGCGGGTGCGCCCCGATCAGGCGCGATTTGGCGCTGCCCAGCGTCGGCAGGTCGAGCCAGAGCCCCAGGTGACACGCCAGCCCGAAGCCCCGTGGGTGCGCCACGCCTTGCCCATCGCAGATCACGACATCGGGCGTCGTCTGCAACTGCTCGAAGGCCTCGACCAGCAGCGGGACCTCGCGAAACGACAGCAGCCCGGGCACATATTCGAAGGGCGCCCGGCCATGGGCGGTGCGGGTCTCGACGACGGTCGCGCCGAAGTCCCGCGCCAACACGACCGCGGCGAAGCAGCGATCGCCGCCCTTCTCGTAGGCGAGGTCGCAGCCCGCGATCAGCGTGTCGGCGGTGAGGGGGGCGAGGGGCGCCGACACCACGCGGCCAGCGAGCTCGCGCTGCAGCGCTTCGGCCTCGGCCTGGGTGGTCGGCCAAGCATGCAGCCCGCGAATCAGCATGCGGCGCTCAGCCCTTGCCGGCCTTGATCGTCTTCTCAAGCCACGCGGCGACGCGATCGAAGGGGTCGAACCCGAACTCTTCGGCCACCGGCTTGCGCAGGTTGGAGTTGGCGTTGATGTCGTAGAAGACGCGGCGCCCGTCGGGGGTCTCGAGGTACTCGATGCCGCCAATGTCGAGGTTGCCGGCCTCAAAGATGCGCATCGCTGCCTGGACCGCCGCGTCGGGCACATCTTTGAAAGCGGTGAACTCAGTGGGGGCCGCGCCGAGCTCCGGCATGGCGCACATGCCCCCGGCGTCGTCATCGGCGTCGTCGCCCGGGTTGCACACCTCCGACGGGCACAGGTTGAAGCCGCCGTCGCTCTGCACCCGCATCGCGTACAGCAACTCGCCGCCCATGATCTCGATGCGCACGATGCCGTCGGTGCGCGGATCGTGCTCAAGATACTCCTGCACGAGCATCAGGTAGTCGGGCGCCCACAGGTCGGCGTCGTTCGCGAAGATCTCTTCGATGTCGGTCTGGTTGTTGACCTTGAACATGCGCGCGCCGCTGCCGCCCTGGTTGGGCTTGATGATCGACGGGTAGGTCATCTGATCGGCGTAGCGCCGCAGCGCCGCGGGATCGTTGAACGCGAAGGTGCGCGGGTGATCGATGCCGAGCCGAGCCAGCGTCCGCGCCTGAGCGATCTTGCTGAGCTCGAAGCGGAAGGCCTTGGACCCGTTGAGCACGCGGGCGCCCTGGGCTTCTAGATCTTCCATCAGCGCCAGCGCGAAGGGCACCGCCCGGGTGTTGCCGCGCAGGTAGGCGCTGGGGCTGGCCTGGTTGAAGTACAGCGGCGCCTTGGGCACGTCGCGCTCATCGAGCGCGGCCGACTTGAGGTCGTAGGCGTCCCAGCTTACGCCGCGGGCGTCGAGGGCGGCGAAGAGGGGCTTCTGCCACTCGGGATGCTCGAAGAGCACGATCAGATCGGGTGAGGTTCGCATTCGGCCAGCCAATCAGGGGGGCAGGTTTGAGTCAAGCGCCAGTCGAGCAGAGTCGGTGCCCTGATGTGGACGCGCCGCCACCTCGCGGGGATTCTCTTGAGTGTTCGCTGCGCGCCCGCTACCTCTGCGTCATGCAGGTTTGCTAGAGAGCGGTGTATGAGTCATTTGATCCTCGTCGTCGAAGATGAACGCGACCTGCTGACCACCATGGAGTTCAACCTCCAACAGGCTGGCTATCAGACCCGCGGCGCCACCACCGGCGCGGACGCGCTGCGTTTGGCCGCGCAGCTGCCGCAGCCCGATCTGGTGCTGCTCGATTTGATGCTCCCCGACATCGCCGGCACCGAGGTGTGCCGCCGCTTGCGTGCCACTGAGGGCGGCCGGCGCATTCCGGTCATCTTCGTGACGGCCAAGGGCGAAGAGATCGATCGCGTGGTCGGCTTCGAGCTGGGCGCCGACGATTACGTGGTCAAGCCGTTCAGCGTGCGTGAGCTGATGCTGCGGGTGCGGGCGGTGCTGCGGCGCGCGGGCAATCAAGAGCAGGCCATGGCCGAGACCGAGGCCGAGGCCGACGACGCCGAGGTCTTCATCGACTTCGGGGTGCTGCGCATCGACCAGCCGGGCCATCGCTGCTGGGTCGACGGCGAAGAGGTGCACCTGACCGCCCTCGAGTTTCGCCTGCTGACGACGTTCTACGAGCGCCGCGGCCGGGTGCAATCTCGCGAGCGCCTGCTCACCGACGTCTGGGGCTACAGCGCCGACGTGACCACCCGCACGGTCGACACCCACATCAAGCGACTGCGCGAGAAGCTCGGCGACGCCGCGGTGTACGTCGAGACCGTGCGCGGCGTGGGCTATCGATTTCGCGAGCGCCCCGACGGGGCCCGGTGAGCACCGCTGAACTCAGCCCGGCGGGCCCTCACCTGGGGGTGCGCGGCAAGCTCTTCCTCATCTCGCTGGCGCTCATATGCGCGACGGGGGCCATCAGCTCGGTCTACCTGGAGTTCGAGCTGCGTCGCAGCCTCGAATCCAGCCTCGCCGCAGAGCTGACCCGGCACGCCCACGCGGCCGCGATCCTCTTGGACACGGCGCCGCCGGGCGCCGACCTGGACGCCCTCGCCCGCCGCCTCGCGCACGACCTACAGGTGCGCGTGACCGCCGTGGATGGTGATCAGATCATCGCCGACTCTGCCCCTGACGCGTCGCCCGCGTTGGTGCTCGCCCGGCCCGAGATTGAGGGCGCACGGCAGACTGGGCTGGGGCAGTCGCGCATGCGCTTCGACCAGACCGATCCGATGCTCTTCGTGGCGGTCCGGCTCGATGTGGGGGCCCATCAAGGTCGGGTCGTGCGCGCCGGCAAGCCCATCGTGGCGATCCGCGCGGCCATCGATCGCATGCGCACCCTGCTGGCGGTGGCGGTGGGGCTCGGCTTGATCGTCGCGTTGTTCATGAGCGGGTTGGCCTCGTATCTGTTCGCGCGGCCGCTCAAGACGCTGGTCGATCACGCCCGCGCCCTGGGCGAGGAAGACCGGGGCCCGACGGCTCACGTCAGCATGATCAAGACGTCGACCCACCAGCTAAGCACCGAGTTGGAGTCGACGATCGACGATCTGGCCGAGGAGCGCGACCGCATCGAGGCCGTGCTCGAAGGCATCACCGAGGCGGTCTTCGGCATCGACAGCGACGATCGCATCACCTTCGTCAACAGCGCCGGCTTGCGGCTGCTCGCCAAGACCGGTGTGCGCGACCGACCCGTCAACGGGGCGTCTCTCTCAGAGCTGATCCCCGAGATGGGCAAGGCCCAGCGCGACGAAGAAGGCTCGTTGGAGTTCGCCGTCGGCCAGCGCCACCTCATCGCCCGCGTGACCGACCTGCGCGATGGACGAATTGTCACCATGCTCGATGTGACCCGGCTGCGGCGCTTGGAGCAGGTTCGGCGCGACTTCGTGGCCAACGTCAGCCATGAGCTGCGCACGCCTGTCAGCGTGATCCGCGCCAACGCCGAGACCCTGCGCAGCGGCGCGGTGGCCGACCCGGCGCAGGCCGAACAGTTCATCGACGCCATGCTGCGCAACGCTGAGCGACTGTCCGATATGATTACGGATTTGTTGAGCATTGCGCGGATTGAGGCGGGCAAATACAAGATCGAATTGCGCTCCACGCGCATCATCGAGCCGGCCGTCATCGCCTACGAGCAGGTCGAGAGGATGGCGCTCGACAAGGGCACGACCCTCGACTTCCAGCTTGAGGAAGGGCTAGAGGCCGAGGCCGACGCGAACGCCTTGTCGCATGTGCTCACCAACCTGCTCGAGAACGCGATCAAGTACACGCCAGATGGCTCTGCCGTGGTGTTGATCGGGCGACGCGGCGTCGATGGCGTACGCCTCGAAGTGCGCGACGACGGCCCTGGGATCCCCGACGCGCACCGGCCCCGCATCTTCGAGCGCTTCTATCGCGTCGACGCCGGGCGATCCAAAGAGGCAGGCGGAACGGGCCTGGGCTTGGCGATCGTCAAGCACCTGGTGCTGGCGATGGGCGGCACGGTGGGCGTCGAGCCCAACAGCCCGCACGGATCGACGTTCTGGGTGGCGCTGCGCGGGGTTTAGCGGTTCAATCGCCCCATGACTGACACGCGCTACATCCTCGCCATCGACCAGGGCACGACCGGCACCACCGTGCTCATCGTCGACGACGCCCTCAACGTGGTCGGCCAGCACTGCGAAGAGTTTCCCCAGGTCTACCCGCAGCCAGGCTGGGTCGAGCACGATCCGGAGCGCATCATTCGCTCGGTGCAGATCGCCATCGACGAAGCGCTGATCGACGCCGAACTCAAGGGCGCCGACATCGCGGCCATCGGCATCACCAACCAGCGCGAGACGACGGTGCTGTGGGATCGCGGCAGCGACGTGCCGGTGCACAACGCCATCGTCTGGCAGTGCCGCCGCACGGCCGACATCTGCGCGAGCCTCAAGGCCAAGGGGCATGAGGAGATCTTCCGGGCGCGCACCGGGCTGACCCTCGACCCGTACTTTGCGGGCACGAAGCTGTGCTGGCTGCTCGACAACGTCAGCGGGGCGCGGACGCGGGCCGAGGCGGGGCAGCTCGCGTTTGGCACCATCGACACGTTTCTGGTGTGGCGCCTGACGGGCGGCGTGGCGCATGTCACCGACGTCTCCAACGCCAGCCGAACGCTGCTGATGAACTTGGAGACGCTCGAATGGGACGACACGCTGCGCGGTATTCTGCGGGTGCCCGAGTCGGTGCTGCCGTCGATTCGGACGTGCTCTGAGATCTACGGGAAGACCAAGGGCTTCAAGGGGTTGCCCGACGGTATCCCGGTCGCCGGCATGGCGGGCGATCAGCAGGCGGCGCTCTTCGGGCAGGCGTGCTTCGAGGTCGGCGAGGCCAAGTGCACGTATGGCACGGGCGCGTTCTTGCTGATGAACACCGGATCGACGCCGGTGCCCAGCCACAACGGCCTGCTGACGACGGTGGCGTGGCAGATCGACGACCACATCGCATACGCCCTCGAGGGCAGCGCGTTTGTGGCCGGCGCGGCGGTGCAATGGCTGCGCGATGGGCTCAAGATCATCGACGCGGCGAGTCAGATTGAGGAGTTGGCCACCGAGGTCGACGACGCCGAGGGCGTGTACTTCGTGCCCGCGTTGACCGGGCTCGGCGCGCCGTATTGGCAGCCCGACGCCCGCGGCGTGATTTGCGGCATCACGCGGGGCACGAGCGCAGCGCATATCGCGCGCGCCACGCTCAACGGCATCGCGCTGCAGAACCACGACGTGCTGCGGGCGATGGAGAAGGACCTGGGCAAGAGCCTGGCGTGCCTGCGGGTCGATGGCGGGGCTGCGGCGAACAACCTGCTGATGCAGATTCAGGCCGATGTACTGGGCGTATCGATCGTGCGCCCGGCGATGCTGCAGACGACGGCGATGGGCGCGGCGATGCTGGCGGGGCTGGGCGTGAGCATTTGGAAGAACTTTGATGAGTTGAAGGCGGCGTGGAAGGCGGAGCGGGTCTTCAAGCCGAGCGGGGATGCGGCCGCGGTCGGCGCGCTGTTGGACGGATGGAAGCTCGCGGTGGGTAAGGCTTAGATCGCAGTCATCCCACGATCCCCTACAAACTAAGGGTCCGCGCGATCAGCTCGTTCATCACCTCGGTCGTCCCGCCACCGATCGGCAAAATCCGCGCGTCCCGGCTCAACCGCTCCACCCGCGTCTCGCGCATGTACCCCATGCCCCCGAAGATCTGCACCGCGTCGTGGCACACCTCGACGGCCACCTCGGCCGCGAAGTTCTTCGCCATGCTCACCGCCGCGATGTCGACCTTGCCCGCCCTGACCGCGTAGGCGACCTCGTAGTTGAAGGCGCGGGCGGCGCGGGTCTTGGTGAGCATCCGCGCGAGCTTATGCCCCGTGACTTGGAATCGGCCGATCGTGCGGCCGAAGGCTTCGCGTTGCTTCGCGTAGGCGATGGCGTCGGCGCAGGCGATCTCGGCCGTGGCGTGGCCGAAGAAGGCCAAGGCCATGCGCTCGTTTTGGAAGTTCTGCATCAAGGCGACGAAGCCCGATCCCTCGGGGCCGATGCGGTTCGCGATCGGGACGCGCACGTCGTCGAAGGCCAGCTCAGCCGTGTCGCTCGCGCGCCAGCCGGTCTTCTTTAACGACTTCGAGACGGTGTAGCCGGGCATGCCCTTGGAGACGACGAAGAACGTCAGCCCGCCGTGGCCCTCGCCGGTGCGAGCGAGCACTGACACGTGATCGGCCCGCGCTCCGCTGGTGATAAACAGCTTGCTGCCGTTGAGCACGTAGTCATCGCCGTCGCGCACCGCGTGGGTGCGGATGCCGTTGACGTCGCTGCCGGTGCCCGGCTCGGTGATGGCCAGCGCGAAGATCATCTCGCCGCGCAGGGTGGGGGGGATGAAGCGCTGCTTCTGCTCTTCGGTGCCCAACGCGAGGATGGGCGGCAGGCCGATGCCGCATGAGACCAGGCCCGCGATGACGCCGGCCGATCCGCCGTGCATCAGGCCTTCGATGGCCACCATCGGCAACAGGGGATCGGCGCCGCTGCCGCCGTACTCTTCGGGGAACCCCGCGCCGAGAATACCGAGCTTCGCGGCCTTGGCGAAGAGCGCGTCGGGGAAGTACTCGGCCTCTTCCCACGCGTGAACGTGGGGGGCGATCTCGGCCTCAGCGAAGCGCCGGCAAGTGTCTCGAAACAAGGAGACGTCGTGCTCGACCGGCTGCGGCTTCATGGGCGTCCTCTGGATGTGCGACTTGGGCGGCAGGTCAAAAGGCGCAGTAGGGCGCGCAGTAGGGCGCGCAGTAGGGCGCGCAGTAGGGCGCGCAGTGGGACCCGCGTCAGGAGGCGTAGTACGGGTTCGACCCTGCGTCATGATCGGTCATGTCGACCACGCCCTTAACGCGCGGGAACGCCTGCAGCACAGCCTTCTCGACGCCATCACGCAAGGTCGCCGCCGAGGCCGAGCAGCCTTGGCAGCCGCCTGACATTCGCAAATAGACGGTGCGGTTGACGTAGTCGACCATGTCGATGCGGCCGCCATGTGAGGCGACCTGCGGGTTGACCTCTTCGTCGAGGAGCTTCTGGATTTTGTGGCGCACGGTCCCTCTTTCCTCGCGTTCGATCACCCCAGAGGATGCTCGGCGCCCAAAAGAGGTTCTCAAAGAAGTGTTGTCAAGCGCTGAAAGTCGAGCGACGTCCACCCTCACCCCCGCGCGAGCTCCCGCACAAACGCCCGCTGCGTTGCGTCGCGCAGCTGACCCGCCCGCGCGTTCGCGTCGCCATGCGCGACCGGGTCGATCGGATCGAGCACCGTCACCGAGCACTGCGCATCGGGCCGAATGTTCAGGTCGCGGCTGCCCGGCTCGAGCAAGTCATGCGTCCCGCGGATCACCAGGGGCACCACTGGCAGCCCCTCGGCGATCGCGGTCATGAAGGCGCCCATCTTGAAAGGCTGCAGGGTGCCGTCTCGGCTGCGCGTGGCTTCGGGGAAGAACAGCAGGCTCGCGTCTTGCTCTACGACCGCGTGCACCCGCTCGGGCAGATCGGCGTTCTTTCGCCGCTGCGTGCCTCGATAGATCGGGATTTGACCGGCGGCGGTCAGGTGCCAGCCCAACAGGGGCATCTTGAAGAGGGGCGCCTTGGCCAGCCAGCGATAGTCGCGCTGAATGAAGGAGCCCACCACGATGATGTCGAGGTGGCTGAGGTGGTTGGCGACGAAGACGCATTGCGGCGCGCCGGCGAGCCGTTCGGCCCCGTGCAGGGCGCGGTTGATGCGCAGCGCGTCGCACGATCCGGCGCACCATTGGCGCATCGCCCAGCCCGTAATCCAGTGCTGCCCTGGGGTGCGGCTCGCGGCCATGCTGATGGGCACAAGCACCGACAGGCGACCCATGACGTGCCCCCAGTTGCGCGTGGCGCGCAGCGTCGACATCCATCGCTGTACGCGGCCGTGCGCCGCCACTTGATCCGCCATCCCCATCTGGCTTTCCCCTCCCATCCGCGTCATCGTGACGCGTGAGGCCGGGCGGATCAAGTGAACTGACCGGCCGTCAGTAAAGCGGCACGGAGACGGACATGCGCACCATCGCCTCAATCATTGGCAACAGCCAACGGCTCGACGGGGGTGCCATGTTTGGCAACGCGCCGCGGGCGGTCTGGCAGCGCTGGATCGCCCCCGACGCCCAGAACCGGATCCCGCTCGCGTGCCGCGCCATGCTCATTCGTGACGGCGATCGCACGATCCTCTTGGAGACCGGCATTGGCGCCTTCTTCGAGCCGAAGCTGCGGGCGCGCTTCGGCGTCATGCAAGACCGGCACGTGCTGCTCGACAGCCTCGCCGCTGCGGGCGTGGCGCCGGGCGACGTCGACGTGCTCGTGCTCTCCCATCTGCACTTCGACCATGCCGGCGGGCTCCTGACGCCCTGGGCCGAGGGCGAGGCGCCGCGGCTGCTCTTTGAGAACGCGACCTTCGTCGTGGGCCGCGCCGCATGGGATCGCGCGCTCAAACCGCATCCGCGCGACCGGGCCTCATTCATCCCCGAGCTGCAGCCGTTGCTGACGCAAAGCGGCCGGCTCGAGATCGTTGAGGGCGACACGTCGACCGCGCTGGACGCTGCGCTGGGAGCGTCCGGCTACCGCCTGCACTTCAGCGATGGCCATACGCCGGGCCTGATGCTCGTTGAGGTGGCCAGCGATGAGGGGCCGATCGTCTTCGCGGGCGACCTGATCCCGGGCCGGGCGTGGGTGCATGCGCCGATCACGATGGGCTACGACCGATATCCTGAGCTGCTGATCGACGAGAAGACCCGCCTGCTCGACGACCTGGTTCAAAGAGGCGGGCGGGTGTTCTTCACCCACGACTCCGAGGTCGCCATGGCGCGGGTGGTGCGCGACGCGCGGGGTCGATTCACGGTGGGTGAGGCGTGGCCGGACCCGCAGGGGCTCGCGATCTAGCCGATTCGAGGCTGCTACCAGTCCAGCATCATCGTCAGCCCGCTGCCGTCGTAGACGCCATCGCCCGGATCGAGATCCCAGCCGGTGCCGAAGGCCAGCCACAGCGCGTCGTCGATGGCGAAGGTCATGCGCGTCACCAGCCGATTGGCCGCGCCTTGCTGCAGCTGCAGCCGCGTATTCTCCGCGAACTCTCGGGTGCCCCGCATATAGCCCAGCTCCGCGCCGAACCGGCCTGGGGTCCAGCGCAGGCGAGCGTCGACGATCCAGCGCAGCTCGTGGTCGCGCGCCACCTGCACCAAATCGCCGCGCAGCGACAGGTGGGCGGGCAGGCGCGTCTGGCCATACAGGCGAAGCTCGCGCTCGAAGGCCCCGATGGTCGCGACTTGGCGCGCGCTCCACTGATCCAGGGTCTCGACATGGACCGCTGAGAGGCCCGCCCGCCAAGTGACCCCGGCGTATTCGGCCAGCCCGCCGGCCATCCAGGCGCTGCGGCGATGGGCCCGCGGGGTCGGCTCGGCCGGCGTTGTCCGAGTGGTCGTAAAGCCGGGCACGACGCCGCCGTACAGCTCGACGCGCCATCCTCGCCAGCGCGCCGACAGCGCCTCAACGGCGAAGCCCAGCGGGGCGTCGCGTTGATCGCGGTTGTCGGGCAGCTGCGCGCCCCGGCCCAACGCGAGGCTGTAGGCCGCGTCGTTGAACGGATCAAAGGCCAGCATGCGCAGCCTGACCTCGCCTTGCGGACCGCGCAGACCGACCACGGCCATCATGTCGGCGTCCGTCTTCTCCCAGCGGGGATAGAGCGTCGCCTCGACGAAGATGGGCGTGTCTCCAATGTCTTCGCCGCGCACGGTCAGCGCCATCAGGTGGCTCTGCGTCCACCGATCCTGCTGCTGGTCATAGCGCAAATCGACCGACCAGCCGTCGCCAACGACAGCGCGGGTCTTGATCTGCGCGCGGTTGGTGAGGGTGAACTCGTTGAGGCTTTGCACGAAGAACCGCGCCCCGGTCGGGTCTTGGCGCCAGGCGTCCTCGGTGGCCGTATCAAAGGCGCTGAGCCGCAGGTCGAGGGCGTATTCGAGGTACTCGGGCGGGCCGTTCTGAAGCTGAGGGCCCAGCGGGTTGGGGCGCCCGGTGCGATCGGCGAGTCGGCGCCAGACGCCGAACCATGCGTCTTCGAGGCTGGCGCCCGTCGAGGCGGGGCTGGGCAGGAGCGACAGCGCGAGGAGCGTCGCTAGCACGACGCGATCACGCTGCGTCGGGCGGGTCGCCGCCGACGCGCCGCCTGATGTGATACGGCTTCTTGTCCTGCGCTTCGTGGTACGTGCGGCCCAGCAGATCGGCCACGAGCCCCGTACAGATCAGCTGCACCCCGACCACGATCAGCAACACGCCCAGCATCAGCAGCGGCCGCTCGGCGAGCTGCTCGTCGAAGGCAAACTTGCGCACCATCAGATACAGGCAGATGCAGGTGCCGATGAAGCCTGAGAACAGGCCCAGCTTGCCGAACGCCTGCATCGGCTTGGTCACATACGTTTGCATGAAGCGCACGACCATCAGGTCGAGCACGACGCGCAATGTGCGGCCGATGCCATAGTTCGAGGTGCCGAACTCGCGCTCGCGGTGGTTGACCTTGACCTCGATCAGCTTGGCGCCGGCCCAGTCGGCGATCGCCGGAATGAAGCGGTGCATCTCGCCGTACAGCCGCAGCTCCTTGGCCACCTCGCGGGTCATCACCTTGAGCGTGCAGCCGTAGTCGTGCAGGGCCACCTTGGTGGTGCGGCTGATGATCTTGTTGGCGATCATCGAGGGCAGCTTGCGGTTGATGAAGGTGTCCTGCCGATCGGCGCGCCAGCCAGCGACCATGTCGGCGTCTTCGCGCTCCAGCGTCTCAACCATCATGGGGATGTCGGCCGGATCGTTCTGCAGGTCGGCGTCCATCAAGACGATCAGGTCGCCCCGCGCGGCGTCGAGGCCGGCTTGCATGGCGGCCGTCTGACCGAAGTTGCGCCGAAATGACAGGCCGACGAGCGTGGGATCGTCCGCGGCGATGTCTTGAAGAACCTGCCAACTGGTGTCGCGGGAGCCGTCGTCTACGCAGATGATTTCGTAGCTGCGGCCCAGGGGCGCGAGCCCGGCGTGAATCTCGGCGATCAACCGCGGCAGGCTCTCTTCCTCGTTGTAGACGGGGACGATGACGGAGAGGTCGACGGTCATGGCTGGGTCTTCCTGGGCGGCTTGGTGGGCGCCTTCTTGAGCGACTTCTGCGGCGGCTTGGTGGGCGCCTGCTCCAGCGACTTCGCAGGCGTGGAGTTCAGCAGCATCTTGCCCGCCTTCGCCTTGCGCAACGTCGCCTTCAACTTGGCTGCCCTCAACTTGGCTGCCTTCAACTTGGCTGCCCTCAACTTGGCTGCCCTCAACTTGGCTGCCCTCAACTTGGCTGCCTTACCGCGCTTGCGATGCGGACGAGGCGGCTTCTTAAGCCTATGATCTTTATGGTGATAGGTCACGAAGCGGCGCATCTTGAAGTGCGGCACCTCGCGGTACTCTTCACGCAACAAGCGCACGAAGTCGGTCCACTTCGTATACCGCTCGTTCTTGCTGATCACGATGAACGCCGGCTTGGCGGCGCGCAGGTCGGCGATGATGCGATCGGCCTCGGGGCTGTGCACGAACTTCGTCGGCTGCGTCGGGCGGCGCCAGGTGTTGGTGAGCGTGTTCGTGACCACCCCCAGCACCTTGTACAGCGGCGTCGCCGAGCGCTTGTCGACGTGGAAGTACAGCGGCCAGGCCCAGCGACCCCACACCCAGATCGTGTCGTCTTCGTCGATGTTCGGGCGGATGTTGCGGGCCACCCGCTGCAGGTCGCGCTCGGTGTTGCGGCTGCGAATGCGCTCGACGCCCTTGGCCTGCGAATACGCCTTGATGCTGCCGGGGATCGCCACGCCGAGCAGCACCATGAAGGCCACGGCGGCCCGGGCGCGGTGGGCGCGCCAGAAGGTCGGGCTCATCGCGCGCATCAACGGCGACTCGGGGTGCGCGGCCAGCCAGCACAGCGCCGGGAGCACCTGGTGGTAGTAGCTCTTGAAGAAGCGAAAGCCGACGGCCGCGCCGGCGAACGACATGAGCAAGTGGCCGGTCAGCAACACCCCACGGGCGGTGACGCGGCGCCGAATGGCGGCGACCCCGGCGACGCAGACGGCGAGCGCGGCGGGCAGGCCGGTGAACTCCCAGAAGCCTAAGATGCCATCGCCGACGCGCAGCAGCTTGCCTTCGAAGTCGAGGGCCGACTGCGCGGCGTACTTCCAGCCGCTCTCGCTGAAGAAGTAGTGGCGAATGTACGCCTCGGCGCTGCCCTGCATCAGATACCAGACGCCCAGCGCGCCGAAGCCGATCGCCATGCCGCCGAACAGCGCCACGGCGCCGCGCGCTCGTTTGATGGGCGGCGCCCAGCCGTCGGGGCGCGCCAGTCGCGGCACCAGCAAGACGAGCATGAACACCGGAAACAGCGCGGCCGCCTGCCGCTTGCACAGCCCCGCGATGGCCAACAGCACGCCGCAGACCAGCCAGGCGCGGGCCTTTGCGCTGCGCAACGCCCAGACGCACGCCGCGGTCGCCCAGATCGAGGGCGTCGCCATCCACACCCCATAGTTGGCGTCGATGCTGCCGACGTTGGCCGCATAGACGACGTACAGCAGGGCGGCCCAGATGCCAGATGAGCGCGAGTAGAGCAGGCGCCCGGTGACGAACATGCCGCAGGCGCCCAAGGCCGACCAGATGCACGCCGCCCATTGCAGCGTCTCCATCGAGCGGCCGGCCAGGGTCCAGGCGAGGGCCGTCAGGAAGAACGAGCCGGGGGCTTTGAACTCGAGGTTGGTTTGATAGGGCACGCCGCCGCTGAGGATCAGGTCGGCGTTGTAGGTGATGCCGGCGACGTCCTGGTTGTGGAAGGCCGAGTTGGTCAGCCCGGCCCAGCCAAGCCAGATGGTCATCGCCGTGAGGAACGCGAACACGCCCGCGTCCAGCGCGCGCGCATTCATCGACGACAGGCGCTGCAGATTCGAAGGCATCAAGCGTGACTAGGCCCTGAGGGCCGCGCGCGTCAAGCGGTTCGGCCTCAGCGACGGGCAATCGGCTGGTATCGCGCTCGTGGGTCCATTAGGGTGGCGCCGATGCTTCACGACCTGCTCGATCGGCGTTTCGTACTCGTCACCGGGAAGGGCGGCGTCGGCAAGTCCACGGTGACCGCCCTGTTGGCGCGCATCTGCGTGGCGCAGGGCCACCGCACCCTCGTGTGCGAGTTGAACACCCGCGAACGTATTCCAGAGCTCTTCGGGCACGCGCCCGTGGGAGCAGTGGTCACGCAGATCGCTGACGGTCCCAGCGATCGCGGCGGCCTCTGGTCGGTCAACATCAAGCCCGAAGTCGCGATGGAGGAGTACGCGTTGATGAAGCTCCGCTTCAAGACGCTGTACAGGCTCGTCTTCGACAACCCGCTGGTGCAGAGCGCGATTCGCCTGGTGCCGGGGGTCAATCACCTCACGATGATGGGCAAGGCGTTCAACCACGAGCGCGAGATGAATGGCGACACCCCCGCGTGGGATCGCATCATCATCGACGCGCCCGCCACCGGGCATGGCCTCACGTTCTTCCAGCTGCCCAAGATCATTCGCGACGCCGTGCCCGCGGGTAACCTGCATCAGGAAGCAGACGACATGTGGTCGCTGCTGACCGATCCGAAGCGGACGGCCGTGCACCTGGTCTGCCTGCCCGAGGAGCTCCCGGTGCAAGAGACGCTGGAGTTTCACGACAAGCTCAGCGCCCTCGGGCTGCCGCTGGGCGCCTTGTTCGTGAACATGGTGCCGCCGCCGCTGCTGACCGACGCCCAACGCGCCGAGTTTGCGACGTTGACGACGGAGCCCAGCGATCCAGCGCTGGCGGACATCTGGCGCACTGCCCGCGTGCGTCTGAGCCGTGAGGGCCTCGCGGCTCAGCAGCTCGAACGCCTGGCGGACCTGTCGATGACCCAGGTGCGGCTGCCCACGATCTACACCGACACCTTCGACGAGACGGCCATCGCTGCCCTCGCCGACGCGACCTGTGAGCAGCTCGACTGTGAGCGTGCCAAATGGCGGTGATTCTGCACGGTCAGCGGCTGATCGTCACCGCCGGTGCGGGCGGCGTGGGCAAGACGACGATCGCGGCGGCGATCGCGGTGCAGGCGGCCTGCGCTGGCCTGCGCACCGCCGTGCTGACCATCGATCCCGCGCGCCGGCTGGCCGACGCGTTGGGGCTCGGCGAGTTGACCGGCACCCTGAGCCCAGTGGACCCCAAGTTGCTCCCCGAGGGCGCGGCCGCGCTGCACGCGATGATGCTCGACATCCGCACGACCAGCGATCAAATGGTGCAGCAGTTCGCCCCCGACGCCGAGACGGCCGAGGCGATCCTGAAGAACAAGTACTACGGCTACTTCAGCACCTCACTGTCGGGCAGCCAAGAGTACATGGCGGTCTCGCAAGTCTGTGCCTTGGTTGAGGATCCACGCTTCGATCTGGTCATCCTCGATACGCCACCAGCGGCGAACGCGCTGGAATTCCTCGACGCACCCGATCGCCTGATCGAGGCCCTCGACAGCCGCCCGATGCAGTTGCTGCGCAGCAACCGCGAGAAGCAGGGCTTCGGCGCGCGCATTCTTGGGCGCGGCAGAGACATCATCCTGCGCTCCCTCAACGTGATGACCGGTGGCGAATTCCTCGAGGACCTCAGCGAGTTCCTGGTGATCTTCGGCACGATCCTCGATGCGCTCAAGGACAGCAGCGAGGCCGTGCGCGACATGCTGCGCACGCCGGCGACTCGGTTTTATCTGGTGACGGCGCCGACGCGCGCCAACGTCGATGAGGCGCTGCACTTCCGCCAGACGCTGAAGACGCGCGGTTTGCCGTTCGGCGGCTACATCGTCAATCGCGTGCATCTGCCGGTCGATTCGGTCGCCGATGACGCAGCTTCAGTCGCGCGCCTGACCCAGGCGTCGGGCCTAAGCACGGCGCTGATCGAGCAACTGATCCACGGCCATGCGCAGCACAATCGCACGGCCAAGGGTGACGCGAAGGCCATCGCCGAGCTCACAGCCGACGCCGGCAGCCCGCCAGATGTGGTGCCCATGTTGCCGCTCGCGGTGCGCGATCTGGCCGATTTGATGACCGTCGGCGCGCATTTGCTCCCGCCCACACGCTAGGCTCGCGAACTCCGGCCCAAGAGAGGTGTCGACATCAACATGCGTACTCTCTTCGGCATCGCCGCCCTCCTCGTCTTGTCTGCCTGCGGCGCTCGCCGTGCAGGTCCACCGCCCATCCCTGTGCAGACGCCCGTGCACGTCGAGATGGAGCCGGTGCTCGTCGAGGCCGATGCCCAGGGCAACATCTCAGCCTTCGACGCGGCGGGCCTGTTCGAGCAAGGCCAGAACGCGTTGGCGAGTCAGAAATGGCCGCTGTGTGACGAGTCGTTCGAGCGGCTGATCGTCAAGTTTCCCGCCAGCCGCTACGTGCATGCGTCGCTGTACAACCGCGGATTGTGCTTGGAGCATCGGCGGCTGCACGACCTGGCAGCCAACGTCTTCCGCCGCCACGCGGCGCTCTCCACCGATGCGAAGGATCGCCTCGACGGGCTGTTTCGCATGGGCTTCAACCTGGTGCGCGGCAAGAACTACGTCGAGGCGTCGCACCTATACGACGAGCTGCTCAAGAGCGAGAGCCTGGGCACGGCCGACAAGGCGGAGTGCTACTTGCGCCGCGCCACGGCCCTGCTGCATCTCAAGCACCACGGCCGCGCTGAGAAAGACCTGAAGACGGCGATGGCGCTCATCAACGAAGCGTATGAAGGCGTCGTCGACGGCAGCGATTTGATGGCCGAGGCGCATTTTCGCCGCGGCGAAATCTATCAGCACCTCTCGCATACGGTGCTGCTCAAGCTGCCGGTCTCGCGGATGAAGGGCGATCTGCGCGACAAGGCGCGATATTTCCGTCAGTCCCAGACCAGCTATATCGCGTCGGTCAATGTGCGCAACGCCTACTGGGCGACGGCCGCGGGGCTGCGCTTGGGTGAGATCTACGAGCAGTTCTACCGCGACGTGCTGTTGGCCGAGGCGCCAAATCTGACGGTCGCCGAGAGGCGCTACTACCAGGTCGAGCTGCGGCGCCAGCTGCTTCCG
>JBNMOZ010000014.1:0-24802 GCA_051276005.1 Bradymonadia bacterium
GCAAGATGATCGCGCCGAGCACCCAGAACGCGATGGCGCGGCCTCGATGCGCCCTCGGCTCGCCGATGGCGCCACTGGGCTCAGTCACTTCGCGGGCGGCACGAACACTTCAGCCAGCGCCTCATCGCAGGCCCAGCACGCGCCGAAGTGCGCCGGGCTGACCTCGCGACACGCCGCACAGATCACGGTGCGGGCGCCGGCATGCTCGGCGCCCTGCATCAGCGCCATCGCCTCTTTGAGCTGGCCGCGTGGCACCCAGATCTCGGCGTCGGGATCGGAGCCCGCGAACGCGTCGCTCAGGTGCGCGTGATTGAACCGGGCGTGCACCCCGGCCTGCAGCAGCGCGTCGTTGAGCACCCGCGCTTGGGTGGCGCCCATGCGCCCGGTCAGCTTGACCAGCTCGTAGAGCATACCGCCCTGACGCACCTCGTCGAGGCGGCGCTCAAGCACGTGCACCAGCGTGTCGCATTGGGGGTCGCTGAGCCCCTTGAGGCCGGCGCGCATCGCTTCGAGCACGCCCTCGGCCTGCGAATCGGGCACCCCTCCGGCGCGCAGGCCGCGCAGCACGACATAGGCGACCGCGCCCAGCGCGCCCTTGTACTGGCGGGAGTCTTCCAGGGTCTCTTCGAAGTCCATGACTGGTCCTTTCGCCGGGGTGTACTTCAACGATCGCCTAGCCTCGGGCGCGGGTCAACTGCTCTACTGCGCGTTGCGCATCAACTGCGCATACAGCCGAATTTGCTGCGCGTAGTCGGCCTCGGCGATGCGCTCATCGACGCCATGCAGGCGACCCAAGTCTTCAGACTTGAGCCGCACCGCGCCAAAGCGGAGCACCTGATCGCTGAGACCGACATAGGCGCGGGCGTCGGTGGCGCCGACGGTCAAATACGGGGTCACGATGGCGTCGGGCACGACCTGGGCGAGGCTCTTCTGCAGCAGCTTGAAGCCCGGCTTAGACGGATCGCTCAGCGGTGAGGGCTCGCCGCCCATGGGCCGCCGCTCGATCGCGATCTGAGCGTCGGCGATCACCATCTTGACCCGCGCCTCGACGGTGTCGCGGGTCTCGCCCGGCAGGATGCGAAAGTTGACCACCGCCGTCGCCTGTTGGGGCAGCACGTTCTCCTTGGGGCCGCCGCTGAGCATGGTCACCGCCGTCGTCGTGCGCAGCAGCGCGGCCGTGCTGTTCTTCTTGCTGTAGATGCCCTTGATGATCGGCGTCAGCAGCCATTGATTGCGAAACGCCAGGCGCTCCTTGAAGGCCATCTCGGGCGCCATCCACGCCATGAAGAGCGCCGATCCGCCGTCGATGCGCATGGGGAAAGGGTTCGCCTCCAGCCGGCTGACGGCGCGCGCGATGCGCCCAGCGGCGGTCATGGGTGGCGGCATCGAGGAGTGCCCGCCCTGGCCCTTCGCGATCAGCGAGAGCGACAGGTAGCCCTTCTCCGCGACGCCGATCAGCGCCACCTGCCGCGCCACGCCGGGCACGATGCCGTCGCTGATGATGCCGCCCTCGTCGAGGATGAGCAGCGGTTTGACGCCCTTGGCCTTCAGGTGCGCCGCCATGGCCCGCGCGCCGCTGCCGAGGGTCTCTTCGTCGCCCCCAAACGCCAGCATGATCGTGCGCTTCGGCGTCAGCCCAGACGCGATGAGCGCCTCGACCGCTTCGAGCAACGCGAGCACGCCGTTCTTGTCGTCGATGGTGCCCCGGCCCCAGATGAAGCCGTCGGCCCGCAGCCCCGAGAACGGCGGATGCGTCCATGCCGAAGGGTTCACGGCCGGCACCACATCGGTGTGCGCCAAGAAGAGCAGCGGCGGCAGGCTGGGATCGCTGCCGGCCCAGGTGTAGAGCAGGTTTCGGCCGGCGATACGCTCACGGCTCAGCGTGCGGTGTGCGGCCGGGTAGCTCGTCTCGAGGTGGGTGAAGAGCGCCTCGAAGGTCTGCAGATCATCGCGGGTCTGATCGGTGTGGGTCACGGTCTGGATGCGCACCGCCTGCGCCAGCCGCTCTGCCGCTGCGTCCACGTCGAAGGCCAGCGCAGCCGCCGGGTCGGCCGTGATCTGGCGCGAGTCAACCATGAGCGCCCGAACGACGGCGATGGACACCAAGATGAGCAGGACGGCGAGGGCGCCCAGGACAAGGCGTTTGATGAGTCTACGTGTGGACGACATAGCGGCACCTTTCGATGGCCCGCAGCCTGCCAGAGGCGCCCCCACCTGCGCCACCTGCGGGGCGCTGCTACTTGTGCCCGCCCGCGCCCGCGTCGCGCACCCCTGAGAAGGTCAGCGTCTTCGCAGTGTCTGCATTGACCTTCGCCGCGTTTACGAGCCTGAGCGTCGCGGTGTATTCGCCTGCGCCGCCGAGCTGGAACGGCCCCGAACACATGCCATGGCCCAGCCGCACCGCCCCGTCCTTAGACAACGGCACCCAATACGTTCGGGCCTTGGGGCCCTGGGCGATGGTGACCTCAACCAGGCCATCGGTGCGGGTCGTCGGCAGCGCCATATCCTGTTTGATCGAGGGCCCGCATCCATACTGCATCGCGCGGCTCTCACCCAGGATCGGCGCCCCCGTCCATGCCAGCGCGGGGCGCGGGGTCTTCGCGACGGTGTAGGTCAAGCGCACCTTCTTGCTGGAGTCTGCGACGTACGCCGTCGGGCGCCACGTCTTCGTCTTGCCTTGGACCACCAGCGTGTACGTCTTGCCCGGCTTGAGCGGCTCTTTGGGCGTCCAGGCGGTCTGCGTGACCAGAAAGGCGCCCGCGTGGGTGGCAATCTTGGTCAACGCGACGTGGTGCCCAGGGGTCACCAACGATGCGCCCTTCAGCTCTTTGACAGTGCTCTCATGCCCGCCCATACCCTCGATCAGGATGACGGGCTGGGTGTCGATCTCGGTGTTGGGCGGGGGCCAATACGACATGTTCTGCGACATGCATCGGGCCGAAGCCGACGCGGCGAAGAGGGCGACAGACAGCAGGGCGGCGAGGCTGAGGAGGATACGCATCGGGAGCTCCATCGGGTGATGGGAGGTCTACGGGTGAGGCTGCGGATGGGTCTTCCAGAGCGCCATCGCGTCGTTCAAGCCTCGATGAGGGGCGCCATGCGGACACCCACCCCACCTCAATGCGCAGCCGCGGCATGATCCGACATTCCGACTCATCAGCCGTCTACTTAGCATTGTCGCGGTGCTGCCCATGGGCTGGCGCATCGCACACTTGGCGCCCGGTTCATATCGAACCTCATCTGGCGGAGCCTCATCTGGCGGAGCCTCATCTGGCGGAGCCTCATCTGGCGGAGCCTCATCTGGCGGAGCCTCATCTGGCGGCAGCCTGGTCTGACGCCCTCCAGCAGGCCATAGTAGCTCGGTGAGCACCCCGACCCCTCGACAACTCATGAGCGACGCGAGCATTCGCACCCGCGCCCTGACGCATTTCGAGGCGCTCATCCTGCGGCATGGCGAGGTGCTCCATTGGGAGGTCATTGCAGGCGGCATGCAGGTCGAAGACTCGACCGTCCATCTCGCGTCGAAGGCCTGCGGCATCTTTCGACCCGCGCATGGGTGTATCGGCGCGCTGACCGTCAAGACCACTGTCGCGCGCGGCAATCGCCGCCAGTGGTATGATGATCGGGTTGTCGACGCCGAAGGCGTCTTCGCCTACCGCTATCAGGGGAAGAACCCGGGCAGCCACGCCAATCGTTCGCTCCGCGTTTGTATGGACTTCGCGCTGCCTGTCATCTACCTGCGGGGTGTCGCCCCCGGACGCTACGCCCCATACATCTGTCTCGTCGTGGCCGATGAACCCAGCGAGTTGACGTTCACGCTGGCACCCATCACCGAGAACGATCGGCAGGCGTCCAAGATTCTCAGCACGGCAGCACTGCGCCGTGACTTGCCGCTTGAGCGCCGCTACGCGATCCGCGCGACCCAGCAACGTCTGCACCAGCAGGCCTTTCGTGAGTTGGTGCTCGACGCCTACAGCTGTCGGTGTGCGGTGTGCCGGCTGCGTCATCGCAATCTCCTCGACGCAGCGCACATCATCAGCGATCGCGACGTTGACGGGCAGCCGGTTTTGCCGAACGGCCTCGCGCTCTGCAAGCTGCATCATGCCGCATATGACGGGCAGCTGATCGGCATCACACCCGACTTCGAGGTGCGCATCGCCCCCGCAATTCTCGCGGAGACCGATGGTCCTGTGCTTGAGCACGGTCTCAAGCGCCTACATGGATCGCGGTTGCAGGTGCCGCGGGCCGTCGCCGACCAGCCCGACCGTGACCGCCTCGCGCGCCGTTGGAACATCCTAGACTGGCGAGACGCCTAACACGCCCTGCGGGACTGCACGCCCGCACCAGGCTTGCTGCTGATCAAATTGTATATTCAGGCCGACGGCCAGGGCTGATCCAGAGCGCATGAACGCGCCAGACGCACGGGAGCTTGGCCGTCAACACCCGGACACACCCGGACACACCCGGACACACCCGGACATGCCCGGACGATAGATCTCGCGACGCTCGACCGGTACCTTATCGATATATCGACCCGCGAGGATCTCACCCATGAAGCCGTCTCTCTTTGCAGCTCTGATGGCCGGGTGCGCGCTGCTCCCGCCGTATGACGACGCGAGCGACGCGGCCTCGACGGATGCCATTGCTGTCAACTGCCCGACTGCGGGGCGCCGAGCTGCCGTCGAACATACAGCTCAGTCGTGAGGCCCATTTCGAGCAACGGCGCATAGAAACGTCGGGTCACAACCCACTGGTCGCCAACCGGTTTGGTGGTGACCACCTGGGCGACAACGAACTGGGCGACAACCGTGCATTTAGACTGCGTCTGCGACCACACAAGATGCAATTGGTCCTCGGACGCCGCCCGCGCCTTGCCAAAGATCTCAAAAAGCTTGAGTGGATCGATGCTGCTCTTCGGGCTGAGCCGGATCTCGACGGTGATCAGACGGTCATGGACGAAGACCGCTTCGACGCGATCCACATCGCACTCATTGAGGTCTAAGACCGCCAAGACCTGACCGTCAGGGCCCTCATCGGAGCGCGCAGGGACCGCATCCATATGTTCGGCAAAAGCCGAAATCGAGATGCCGCCCCTCAACCCAAAGGCCGGGTGATCCTTCACTGTGCTCCCGTTTGCTTCTCGGCCTCGTTGACCAGCGCTCTCACGCGTGCTTCGAGGGCCCGTTGGGTCGAGCCAATCCAGCGGTCCGGAGTCGATCGAACGCGGTTTTGGAGTTCTCGGGCGGGCTCGACGACCTGGCTGGGGTCTGATTGCAGTCGTATTTCCAACTCAGCGGTCTGGGCGATCCACTCTTCGAGTCGTGCCTTCTGAGAGGATCGATCGACCCATAAGGCGCTGCAGACGACGATGCAGGCGGTCAAGGCAATCCAATTCCAGGCCGTCACCGACGCGCCTGCCCTTGCTGCGGGACGTTGTCGGGCTCCAGCGGACCCCACGTACCGTGCGCCTTCTCGTTCACCTGCGTTGCAACTCGAACCGAGGGATCACCGGCAGCCAGATCGTTGAGTTCGCTCGCGATGTCAGACCCGCCGATGTGGAAAGGCCAGCCTGTGTCCCACGAGCTGTAGAATCGCCCGAAGTTGCGCTCATGCCAGTCGCTTCCCGTCACGTGGTGACCACCCCCGCCCGCGAGGGCCAGCAGGAGGTCTCGATATATGATGTTCTCGGTAGCTGTTTCGGACACCTGTAGGGCGGCGATGGCTCGTCGGGCCGCGGCGGCTCTGCTCTGTGTCTGAATTGAGCCGATCATTTGGTCAACGTTGTTGCGACGGGTCTGCAGCGCAGTGTTTGACATCGTTCTGCGGGCGTCGAGTGCGGCGGCGGACGCCGCCTTCTTCTGCGCTTTGTTGCTCAGATTTCGAGCGGCGACCTCGACTAGAACATTGATGCACACGCCGACAACCGCGCCTGCGGTCCCGAAGACGCCGGCAACGCCAGACGCGACACCGCCGACTGACTTGAGATCCTCAATCCCACTTTCCTCAAATTCGATGAGACGATTGTTGGCCCGCGCGCCGTTGTTGCGGTTGGTTTCGACGTCTGTTCGGCTATTGGTGTACCAAGTGCTCAGGCCCGAACGTAGCGTGCCCTGAGCCTGGGCAATGACGGCCGGCTCGAGGTTGAACTGAGTCGTTGCGGCATCGCTCGCCTGACTCCCGCCCGTCATCTCGCTCAATAATGGCTCGGCGCTTCGCCCCTGAACAACCGCATCGGCGACCCGATCGGCGTGTTGCTCATACTTGTCGCCGATCTGTCCGACACCACCCTTGAGCTGCACACCCGCCTGCTGCTGAACCACGTGCGCGGCTTCGTGGGCTGCCGTGTGCAGCGTCGGCGCTCCCTTGAAGGCGACCCGATCACCTTGGGCATAGGCTTGGGAGCCCAACGCTGCGTTTGCATCAGCAGCTTGTCCGCCCACGAACGCCTGCACATGACTCACATCGTGTCGGCCGAACGCTGATTGAACCTGGGGTAGGAAAGGCAAGGCGCCGCCGCCACCGCCAGCAGTGCCAGCAGTGGCGATCTGCTGCACGGCACCCGCACCGTCGCCTCCCGAAAACTGGATCGATGCGGCGCGCAGCTCATTTGCTTGGCCGCTTGCCGAGGCCAACCCGCGCCATTCAATACCGCTTGGGCCCTCAACCGCATGGGATTCAGCACTCTTCTTGGTATCATACTGAGACAAGATGGCCCTCTGCAGCGATTGAAAAAATCAACCAGCGCAGAAGATTACGGTATATCCATCGCCAATTCTACCCCGACATTTGTATTAATCTGACGGTCAGCGCGTTTAGTCACCCTGAGTTTCGTGGCTGGCCTGACCGAGCATCTTCGGTCCGATGCGATCACCGATGGCGCTGTCCTTGGCGTCGACCTGGGGTGGGCCATCGGCCCCTCATCGGTACAGATCGTCGATGACACTCTGTCGGTCTACTCGGGCCCCCCCCTTGGCCGCGAGACTCTCAGCGACCGCGACCTACTTGGCCTTCGAGCGCCACGGGGCTGACGGCTGGTGGGTCATGGGGGGCCGGCCTTGCGCTCACCGCGCTCGTCGAAATTGGGCGGATCATGGAGCGCGACCACGTCTCGATCGACGTCTTCGCTGGCGCCATGGTCGGCGCGGAGATCGGCGTGTTCGTGCCTCACGTGCACCGGACGCTGAAGGTTCGCATTGCCGCAACGCCGACCGGCGCGATGGTCGGCTGCGCGTTCTCGCGGCAGCGGGCGAAGCCCTTGGCAAGCCACCACTGAGGCGCAACCACCCTTCGCCGGTCTAGAGAGACCGCGTGCCGCTCGATCGGTACCGCATCGGCGCATCGACCCCCGAGCATCTCACCCATCAAGCCGTCTCTCTTTGCTGCTCTGATGGCCGGGTGCGCGCTGCTCCTGGCGTGTGACGACGCGAGCGACGCGGCCTCGACGGATGCCACCGCGCGAGACGCCAGCCTGCCGGGCGCGGGCGCCGACATGGACCGCCCAGACGCGCTGCTGCCTGCTGCCGCTGACGCGCGAATCACGGCACTGCGAGGTGCTGCTGTTCCGCATGAGCGGCGGCGCGCTGACGGCCGACGTCTGGGGCAGCCAGGGCTTGAGCGACAGCCCGGCGGCGGACTGAGAGGCGCTTGACGCCGAGGCTATCAAGGCCGAGACGGGCGCGACCTTGGTCAACCGCAACGGCCCGCGCTGCCGGTTGCCGAACCTGACGACCGGGGCGACGCCCGTGGCCGATCGCCGCTTCTTTGGCGCGGTGCCGATGCGCCTGCTCGCGACCCTCCAACTCGCCCCCGCCAGCGCAGGCGACACCGCCTACATCGAACGCACGATCCAACGCGCCACCGAGTTCACCCTCGACGCGGGTGAGCGGGGGTATGAACGAACCGCGCCCGATGGGTCGGTGTATGTGATGCAGACCTACGTCTCAGACCGTCGATGCGATGCGCACGCAGGCCGATCTGACCGACCTGGGGGCACGGCTGGCGTCACCCGAGGGCTGGGTGTATTCGACGCGGACCCTGGATGAGGCGCTGGTCGCGCTCGCGGATGGTGAAGCGGTCATCGTGCAGGATGAGTTGGCGAATACATATCAGCGGGTGATCGTGGGGGCGGATTAGATCAGATGACCTCGCCGGTGGACTTTGCCTCGCGCAGACGCTCGATCGCGGCGGCGAGCTTTCGCAGGCCCACGGGCTTGCTGAAGTACTCGTCGGCGCCCGCGGCGAGGCAGCGGGCGCGGTCGCCCGGCATCGCGAGCGCCGTGAGCGCGACGATCGCGATACCCGCGGTCACCTCGGACCGGCGCAGTGCCTGCGTGGCCTCAAGGCCGCCCATGACCGGCATCTGCATGTCCATGATGATGACCTCTGGTCGCACCTCGTGGGCCAGCCTGATGGCCTCTTCCCCGTTGCGCGCGATCGTCAGCGCATAGCCTACGCGGGACAGATACCTCGCCATCATCCGGACGTTGACCTCGTTGTCGTCGACCAGCAAAACCGAAGGCGGCTCGGCGCCGACCCGCGCCATCGGGATCGCCGCCGCGAGCCGCTCTGGCTCTTCGAGAGGCTTGGCTGCCGTCGAGTTGAGTGACCAGGGCAGCCGAACCGTGAAGATGCTGCCGCGTCCGACCTCGCTGTCGACCAGTACCGCTCCGCTATGCAGCTTGACCAGCCGGTGGACCAGCGACAGGCCCAGACCAGTCCCCGTGCGTGTTCGGCTCAGTCGACTATCCACCTGCGCGAAGGGTTCGAACAGCTGCGTCATGTCCTCCGATGCGATGCCGATGCCGTCATCGCGAACGCGAATCAGCGCTGCGCCTTCGCTCGGCACCGCCTCGGTCTCCAGCCACACGTTCCCGCCCTTGGGGGTGAACCTGATCGCGTTGCTCAGCAGGTTCGCGAGGATCTGCTTGAGACGTTTGGCGTCCGCCTCAACGGTCCGCAGCGCTGGATCATAGTTGGTCCTCAACATGATCCTCTTGGCCCGCGCGGCCTCGCTTAGCAGGCGCGCGGTCGCGTTGCAGAGCGTATTCACATCGAGTTCCTCAACATTCAGCGTGATCTTTCCGGCGTCGGCCTTGGAGATGTCCAACACGTCATTGATCAGCTCGAGCAAGTGCCGACCCGAATCCTCGATGTCGACCACGGCGCCCGCGACCTCGGAGTCGATGGGACCAAAGGCATGCGCTCTGAGCCCCTCCGAGAGGCCGAGAATCGCGTTGAGCGGCGTGCGCAGCTCATGGCTCATCGAGGCCAGGAACTGGTCTTTGAGACGCACCACCCGCGCAAGCTCGGCGTTGGCCAGACGCAGCGCGTCGCGCCGCTGCGTCTGGACGTCCTTGGCCTGCTGTTGCACGGTGACATCACGGTACTGCCAGAGGTGCCCGCGGTACTCGGTGTCGATGATGATCGGCACATAGTCCCGATCCAGAATGCGTCCGTCGCGGAGTCGGTGCTGTTGGGCGATCACCGTCACCCGCTCGGCGAGACACACGTCGATCGAGGCCACGAACCCGGCCGGATCGATGAAGGCCTCAGCCAGGCCAGCCACCGCGCCAGCGCAGTCGACGCCCACGAGCTGATCGGACGGCACCTCGATGCCGAACATTTCGCACAGCCTGTCGTTGGCGAGCCGGATGTGCCGGGTCTCATCCTCTACCAGCAGGCCCGCGTCGAGGTTCTCAACCAGGGCAGCGAGCCAGGACATCGTCCCCCGCAGTTCGTCCTCGATCCGAGTATTCTCGGTGATGTCTCGCATGAAGGCCGTGTAGCGGTTGCCCTCGCCGGTCGGGGCCGGATGCACGATCAGCTCGACGGGGAACTCTTCTCCGGAGCGTCGCAGGGCCGACAGCACGATCATGCGCTCGGCGACTCGGGACTCCCCGGTCTCGACGTGTCCCAAGATGCCGACGCGGTGGCCCGCCCGCATGCGCTCTGGGACAATCAAGGCGTCGAGGCATCGGCCAATAGCCTCCTCTGCCGTCCAGCCGAACATGGCCTCAGCGCGCGGGTTCCAACTTTCCACCCGCCCGTCGTCCGTCATCGACACCACCGCGTCCAACGAGGACGCCAGCACCGCCTTCAGCCTCGCCTCGCTGTCTCTGAGCGCGGCTTCGGCGACAAGGCGGCGCTGCTCGGCGCGGTGGCGGACGACCAAGCTGGCGCAGGTGGCCAACAGCGGCTCACAGTCGCGCACCACGGTCGCGTCGTAGCCACCCGAACGATTCGCGACGCCAACCATGCCCACCATCTCCGGGCCAGCGTGCACGGGGATGCCCAGGAAGGCGTCGAGCGGCGGGTGGCCTTCGGGCAGCCCGCCGCGACGCGAGTCGGTCGCGGGGTCGTTGGCGATGACCACCTGCTGCGTCATCAACACCTGACCGAAGAGCGTGTCCACGTTGCGCAACTCAAGCCCCCCGGCGACACCCTTCGCATACAGGCGGCGTGTCTCGTCGCTCCACGCGATGTTCGTGATGGTGTGGGCCTCGAGGTAGCGCGCCCCGTCGGGCGTGAGCAGCACCTCTGCGATGAAGCCGTACTCACTGCCGGTTGCGTCGAGCAGGTGACGAAGAAGCCCGTCGAAGGCCCGAACACGATCATCGTCGAAGAGGAACTCCGCCTGCACCTTGAGCCGCACCTTGTGCGCCGCGCAGCGTCAGCAGGCCGTTGATCATGCCGCCCCAGCTGGGCGCGATGAGCATGATGGAGAAGACCGTACCGACCGTCTGGGCCCAGTTGGGCAGCGCCGTGTAGAGCAGGTGATGCGGGCCGGCCCACATGTACAAGACCACCAGCGACCAGAAGTGCACGATCGACAGCCGATAGCTGTAGATCGGCCGATTGACCGCCTTGGGGATGAAGTAATACATCAGGCCCAGGTAGGGCGTTGTCAGGAAGAACGCGACGGCGTTATGGCCGTACCACCACTGCACCAGCGCGTCCTGTACGCCCGAGAAGACCGAGTAGCTCTTGGTCAGCGAGACCGGGATCGCCAGCGAGTTGACGACGTGCAGCAGCGCGACCGCGATGATCGACGCGATGAAGAACCAGATCGCGACGTACAGATGCCGCTCGCGGCGCCGCTTCAGCGTGCCGAAGAAGTTGATCGCGTAGATGATCCAGATGACGGCGAGTGCCAAGTCGAGGGGCCACTCAAGCTCTGCGTACTCCTTGCTGGTCGTGATGCCCGACAAGAAGGTGACCGCGGCGCCCACGATGATGAGCTGCCAGCCCCAGAAGTGAATCTTCGAGAGCTTGTCGCTGTACAGGCGCGCCTTCACCAGGCGCTGCACGGCGCAGTACGACCCCGCGAAGATGCCGTTGCCCACGAACGCGAAGATGACCGCGTTGGTGTGCAGCGGGCGAATGCGCCCGAACGTCAGCCATGCGGTGTCGAAGTTGAGCTCGTGCGCGACAAGCTGGAACGCCGCGAGCAGCCCCGCGAGCATGCCCACCACGCCCCAGAAGACGGTCGCGATGGCGAACTTGCGCACGATGGCGTCGTCGTAATGGAAGGTCTCCATCGCGACGGTTTGACCGGCGGTCGGGGGCGCGGCGTCGCTGATCGGCGGCGCGGCGGTCGATGCGAGAGCGCCAGCGCTCATCGTACGCCCCCTTGCGGCGGCGGGCCGTCGTCAAGCAGTACGCGCAGCGCGGGGGTATCAAGGTCATCAAATTGACCCGATCGCGCCGCCCACCCAAACGCCACCACAGCGCAGAGCACGAAGCCCAAAGCGATGGGCAAAAGCACCCAGGGGATCTCCATGAAATCGATCTCCATTCCAAACATCGAACGCGCCCTATTACGAAGGGCGTGCCAGACGTCTCGACTGCAGACTTCGCGGGCCCGCGACGCCCGAGCGCTACCGCTCGGTAACGCTCGCAAAGTGGCGCGTTACCGGGCGCGGTCCCCTCACCGGGAACACCGGCGCGGCGCGGGTGGCACGGACCTTGTTACCGGACCAGCGTGACCGCTGATGGTCGCAGACAGGTGCTCTTGGAGAACACGATGAAGACGATCTGGATGGCGATGGCCTTGGCGCTGACCCTGAGCGCGTGTGGCAGCAAGAGCGACGGCGAGGCCGACGCGCCGAAGAAGACAAAGGTGTCGTCGGCCGACAAGGCCGAAGCCCGCACGATCTACAAGCAGCGGTGCGTGAGCTGTCAAGGCGACAGCGGCAAGGGTGATGGCGCCGCGGCGGCATCACTCAAGCCCAAGCCCCGCAGCTTCGGCGACGCTGCCTGGCAGACAGCGACGGACGACGCGCGACTGCGCAAGGTGATCGTCGAGGGCGGACCGGCGGTGGGCTTGTCGCCGCTGATGCCGCCCAACCCCGACTTGAAGACCAAGCCGGGCGTGGTCGACGGGCTGATCATCGTGGTGCGCAGCTTCGGCGGCTGAGGCAGGCCCCCTCAACTGAGTCCGGCGCGGCGTCTCGATCGCCAACGTCTGGCCCCCGCCTGATAGACCTCGCGACGCTCGACTGCTACCGTATCGGCAGATCGACCCGCGAGGATCTCACCCATGAAGCCGTCTCTCTTTGCAGCCCTGATCGCTGTGTGCGCGCTGCTCCCGGCGTGTGACGACGCGGGCGACGCGGCCTCGATAGATGCCACCGCGCCAGACGCAGGCACCGACATGGGCGACCCCGAGGTGCCGCTGCCGCTGACGCGCGGATCACGCTACTGCGAGGTGCTGCTGGTCCACATGGGCCGTGGCATCCTGACGGCCGAGGTCTGGGGCAGCCAGGGCTTGAGTGACTGTCCGGTGGCGGATTGGGAGGCGCTTGATGCCGACGTCATCAAGGCCGAGACGGGCGCGAGCTTGGTCAACCTCAACGGCCCGCTCTACTGGTTGCCGAACATGACCCCGGGAGTCGCGCCCGCGGCCGATCGCCGCCTCTTTGACCAGTTGGAGATGCGCCGGATCGCCACCCTCGAGCTCAACCCCAACGCCCGCGGCCAGACGCACTACATCGAACGCACAGCCCGACGCACCAGTGACTTCACGTTCGACGCGGGTGAGCGCGTCTATGATCTGACCGCGCCCAACGGGTCGGTGTATGTGATGCAAGCCTACGCTCAGATCGTCGATGCGACGCTCACGGAGCCTGATCTGACCGACCTGGGGGCGCGGTTGGCGTTGCCGGAGGGCTGGGGGTATTCGACGCGGGTCCTCGATGAGGCGCTGGTCGCGATCGCCGATGGCGAGGCGGTCGTCGTGCTGGATGAGCTGGAGAATACGTATCAGCGGGTGATCGTCGGGGCGGAGTAGATCAGACGACGACGCCCGGCTCATGCCTCGCACAGACGCTCGATCGCGGCGGCGATCTGCTGGAGGCCCACGGGCTTGCTGAAGTACTCGTTGACGCCCGCGGCGAGGCAGCGGTCGCGGTCGCCCGGCATCGCGAGCGCGGTGAGCGCGATGATCGGGATACCCGCGGTCGCCTCGGACCGGCGCAGCGCCTTCGTCGCTTCGATGCCATCCATGACCGGCATCTGAATGTCCATGATGATGACCTCCGGCAGCACCTCGTGGGCCAGCCTGATGGCCTCTTCCCCGTTGTGCGCGATTGTCAGCGCATAGCCTGCGCGGGACAGATACTTCGTCATCATCCGGACGTTGACCTTGTTGTCGTCGACCAGCAACAGCGAACGCGGCTTGGCGCCGACCCGCGCCATCGGGATCGCCGTCGACATCGACTCGGCCTCATCGAGAGGCTCGGCCGTCGTCGAGTCGGCCGACCAGGGCAGCCGAACCGTGAAGATGCTGCCGCGCCCGACGGCGCTGTCGACCAAAGCCGAGCCGCCATGCAGCTTGACCAGCCGGTGGAGCAGCGACAGGCCCAGACCGGTGCCCGTGTGTGCTCGACTCAGTCGACTGTCCACCTGCACGAAGGGCTCAAACAGATGCTTCATGTCGTCGGAGGCGATGCCGATGCCGTCATCCCGAACGCGAATCAGCGCTGCGTCTTCGCTCGGTAACACCTCGGTCTCGAGCCACACGTTCCCGCCCGCGTGGGTGAACTTGATCGCGTTGCTCAGCAGGTTCGCGAGGATCTGCTTGAGACGTTTAGCGTCCGCCTGCAGGGTCTGTAGCGCTGGATCATAATTGGTCCTCAGCCTGATCTGCTTGGCCCGCGCGGCCTCGCGCAGCAGGCGCACGGTCGCGTCGCAGAGCGTGTCGGCATCGAGCTCTTGAATGTTCAGGGTGATCTTTCCGGCCTCGGCCTTGGAGATGTCCAACACGTCATTGATCAGCTCAAGCAAGTGCCTGCCCGAGTCCTCGATGTCGGTCACGGCCCCCACAACCTGGGGGTCGATGGGACCGAAGGCATGCGCTCTGAGCCCCTCTGAGAGGCCCAGGATCGCGTTGAGCGGCGTGCGCAGCTCATGGCTCATTGAGGCCAGAAACTGGTCCTTGAGACGCACGACCCGCGCAAGCTCTGCGTTGGCCTGACCAAGCGCGTCGCGCCGCTGAGTCAGGGCGTCCTTGGCGTGCTCTTGCACGGTGACGTCGCGGTACTGCCAGAAGTGCCCGCGATACTCGGTGCCGATGATGATCGGCACATAGTCCCGATCCAGGATGCGCCCGTCGCGGAGTCGGTGCTGTTGGGCGATCACCGGCACTCGGTCCGCGAGGCACACGTCGATCGAGGTCACGAACCCGACTGGATCCACGAAGACCTCGGCCAAGTCAGCCAACGCGCCGGCGCAGTCGACGCCCACCAGTAGCTCCGGCGGCACCACAATGCCGAACATTTGGCACAGCTTCTCGTTGGCGAGCCGAATGTGCCGGGTCTCATCCTCTACCAGCAGGCCCGCGTCGAGGTTCTCAACCAGGGCGCCGAGCCAAGACATCGTCCCGCGCAGGTCGTCTTCGATCCGGGTATGCTCGGTGATGTCTCGCATGAAGGCCGTGTAGTGGTAGCCCTCGCCGGCCGGGGCCGAATACACGATCAGCTCGACGGGGAACTCGTCACCCGCGCGTCGCAGGGCCGACAGCCTCACCATGCGTCCGGCGATTCGGGCCTCTCCGGTCTGGAGGTGTCGCGCGACGCCGGCGCGGTGGCCCGCTCGCATCCGCTCTGGCACAATCAAGGCGTCGAGGTCTTGGCCGATGACCTCCTCTTCCGTCCAGCCGAACATCGCCTCGGCGCGCGGGTTCCAGCCGTCGACGCGCCCGTCGCTCGTCATCGACACCACCGCGTCCAACGACTCCGCCAGCACCGCTTTGAGCCGCGCCTCGCTGTCTGTGAGCAAGGCCTCGGCGGTGAGGCGACGCTGCTCGGCGCGGTGGCGGATGACCAAGCTGGCGCAGGTGGCCAGCAGCGGATCGCAGTCGTTCACCACGGCCGCGTCGTAGCCGCCCACGCGATTCGCGACGCCGACCATGCCCACCATCTCCGGGCCCGCGTGGAAGGGGATGCCCAGGAACGCGTCGAGCGGCGGGTGGCCTTTGGGCAGCCCACCGCGGCGCGGGTCGCTCGCGGGGTCGTTGGCGATGACCACCTGCTGCGTCGTCATCACCTGTCCAAAGAGCGTGTCCAGGTTGCGGAACTCAAGCCCCGCAGCGAAGCTCTTGGCGTAGAGGCGGCGCGTCTCTTCGTTCCAAGCGATGTTCGTGATCGCGTGGGTCTTGAGGTAGGGCGCCCCGTCTGGCGCGTGCAGCACCTCTGCGATGAAGCCGTACTCGCTGCCGGTCGCGTCGAGCACGTGGCGAAGCAGGCCGTCGAAGGCTCGACCGCGATCGTCGTCGAAGAGGAACTCCGCCTGCACCTTGTGCAGCATATCGAGGAGCCGTCGTTCGCGGGTGACGGTCAAAGCGCGAACGTCTCTGGCACGGCGGGGTGCGCGAAGAAGTACCCCTGCTGCAGACGGCAGCCCATCTGTTCGAGCGTGCGCCGCTCTTCTGCGGTCTCTACACCCTCCGCGATCACTCGGACGCCAAGATCGTCGCACAGGCGCAGGATCGACGTGATTATCTTCCCTCGCCCGGACTCGGCGACCACCCCCCTGACCAGCAGGCGGTCGAGCTTGACGAACTCGGGCTCGATCACGGCCAGCGTGTTCAGGCTCGAGTAGCCCGCGCCCAGATCGTCGACCGCGAACCGGAACCCGCGGTCACGAAGCTGGGCGACACGGCGACGCACGTCATTGAGCCCCTCGATGGGTTCGCGCTCCGTGAGCTCGAGCACGATGCGGTGGGCGTGCGCGGCCAGGGGGAGTTCGCGGTGGTAGAACGACTCGTCGAGCAGCTCGCGCGAGCTCGTGTTGACGAACAACAACACCTCTGCCGGCAAGTCCTCCGCCAGGCGCGTGGCGAGCGAGCGCACGGATCGGCCGAGCGCGATGATTCGTGCCAGCCGAGCGGCCGCCGCGAGCACCGCGAGGGGCCCCTCTAAGACCCCCCCCGGCTGGGTGCGCATCAGCGCCTCCTGCCCAAAGATGCGCGGAGCGCCGTCGCCTTCGAGCGCCATGATCGGCTGCACGAACAGCCGCAAGCCCGAGATCGCCTGGTCGTATGCTTGTCCGAGTTCGTCTTGCGTGAGGCCGTCTGCGACCGAGATCGGCATGGCATAGCTGTTCGTGAGCGCGACGGAATCACGATGCTGCAGGGTGAGCGCTCGGTAGCGGTTGATCTTCGCGATGCTGGCGATCCGAGTGAGGATCTCCTCGCGATCGAGCGGCTTGGTCAAGAAGTCGTCGGCCCCCGCAGCGAAGCCCTCCAGTCGGTGCTCGCGCCCGTCGAGCGCGGTCACAAAGAACACACGGCACTCGCTGATCTCGGGATCGGCACGCAGCCGGCGACAGACTTCGAATCCATCGATGCCTGGCATCATGACATCGAGCAGGACCACATCGGGGGCCCAGTCGCGTGCCACGGCGAGCGCATCGAGGCCGCTGCTGACTGAGCGTACGATGTTGCCCTGCCCCCGGAGTTGGGCGGTCATCGCCCGAAGGGTGCGCGCGTCGTCGTCAACCAGCAGGACCCGCGCCGAGACCGCTGGGCGCGCACCGCTCGTCGTCCTGGCACCCAAATCAGTCATGGCAAGTTACTCCTCGGCGTTGCGCGACAGGCACCGCGTTCAGTTAAGCGCGATGGCGACGCAAAGGACAAGCCCACGCGCGTCGGCCACTGAGACCCCGAGCCGCCCCAGCCCCATCTTTACTTATGAATCAAAATCTTACGGAATCTTGGCGTGCGACCGCTGCTGGCTTCAGGCCGGGGTGAAGACCCGGTCGCGCTGCTCATTTTCTCGCACTTCCCGCGCTCAGATGACGCCCAGCGCGGGGGCCTCGACTGCACGAACATGCCGGATTTGCTGTTCAAGTAGCGTGTGTCGCCAGACGAGCATGGTTCTTCCAAGGAACAGCGCTGCGATGCAAATTTGTGCGCGGCCCCTCAGCGAGGCCGGTGGTCGCGATTTCGCGTTTCGACCGACTCAGGACATCGCACTCAAGCCTCGATAGGCCCGCACGACAACGAACCTGGGCATGCGCACAATTAAGCGCATGCCCTTGAACTGACCGCTGCCCACTCCAGTGTCTGACGCCGCCCTGCCGACGCTCTGAACAGCGTCTGAGGATCCGACATGCGCGCAGGCCGCGCTGGTGGTGCTGGTGGTGCTGGTGGTGCTGGTGACGCAGGCCGCGCTGGTGACGCAGGCCGCGCTGGTGGTGCAGGCCGCGCTGGTGACGCAGGCCGCGCTGGTGACGCAGGCCGCGCTGGTGACGCAGGCCGCGCTGGTGACGCAGGCCGCGCTGCTGACACAGGCGGCTGCGTCCAGCCTGCGATGTGGGTGCGGTCTGCGTAGACGGCGCCTGCTCAGCGGAGGGCTGCCCAGGCGGCACGTTTGGCTGCGAAGGCACTCGCGTCGACCCGTTGAGCGACCTCGATGATTGCGGTGCGGGGAGGGCTGCGAAGACACCTGGCTGCCAGATTCGAAGCTGGCCTCCCGTTCGCCGGAGATTGGTCATCAGGCGCGCCGCCCTACATGGCGGTCATCATATGACCATGTAGGACCGAGGTACAGATGATGACTGTAGCCTCTACCCAGGCATAAGCCACTCAAGTATCTTTGGGAAGGCTGGACCGCCGAGCCCAGCACTCGAGGACCAGAACCTCAGGTACCTTTCGGGCGCGTCGAGGGACGGCCCGCAATTGAGGAGAGACCGTTGAACACACTCTACATTTGCCTCGCGGCCACCCTGATATCGGTCACGGCCTGTACTGATAACGAGGACGGGGCGCCGCCCATCGTTGTCGTTGATGACGGCACCGACGCGGGTGAGGACGACGCGGGCAGAGTGGACGCGGGTGCGGTCGAGGCCGACGCGGGCAGAGTGGACGCGGGTGCGGTCGAGGCCGACGCGGGTGCGGTCGAGGCCGACGCGGGTGCGGTCGAGGCCGACGCGGGTGCGGTCGAGGCCGACGCGGGTGCGGTCGACGATGACTGTGCCGGTGATCCTTGCCAAAACGGAGGCGCCTGTCTCGACGGCGTGGACGCGTTCACGTGCGAATGTGCCCCGGGCTTCTACGGTGAAGCCTGCGAAGACGAGCAGTGCGGCGATGGCGTCACGACTCAGAACGAAGAGTGCGATGACGAGGACGCAGACGACGACGACGGGTGCGACTCCTTGTGTCTGGTCCAATGGGGCTTCTTCTGCGATCTTGAAGCCCAACCTGCCCAATGTGCCTCGGTTTGCGGCGATGGCATCAAGGCGGCAGACGAGGCCTGCGATGACGCCAACACCGGCGCAGATGATGGGTGCGATCCGTCCTGCGAGTTAGAGGTCCCGCTCACTTTTGCATGCGCCATCGGCAACCGAGAGGCGCAGGAGGCTGCGGCCCCCGACTACTGGTATGCGGCGGCCAACAATCGCATCGCGCCGACGGCCGACCCGCAACCTCATCGGCTGACGTGGGAGCCTTTGCTGGAGGAAGTGCCCGGCTGCAACGGCTTGCCGTGGGCTGCAGATGCGATCGACCGCCCGCTCAAGGCGTTCAACTTTCTTGTCGTCTTGGACGCGAGTTGGGTGCGCTACTTCGAGGCGAACGAGGCGTACTTCATCCGACAGGGCTACCCCACCTTGGCCGAGTCGCCTCGGCTGCTCTTCGATCGGGTCTCCTACATCTTTGAGGCTCAATTTGGCACGCGCGTAGGTATCAGCCGCGTCGAAGCGTTCCCGGGTTTGCAAGAGAAGTGCGAGGCCGACCTCAACGGAGACGGCGAGCCTGACTTCTACGTCGAGGACGGCGCCCCCGACGAGACCCACACGCCTACGGCGCTCGCCGCGCGGGGCGTGAGGCGCCAGCCCACGGAGGCCGGCATTCTCAGGCTGGGCGTGGGGTCAGACGTGGTCTACTGCCATAGCTTCGCGCCCCATAACGGGCTGTGCGGCGACCGGCTCTTCGTCAACCAGGTCAAGCCGTTCGCTGATGATGGGAGCGGTCGGCTCAATCACCAGGCCCCGGTGACGCTGGCACATGAGATGGGTCACTTCTTCGGGGTCTGCGCCGACGGCGATCACCCGCATTGCCTCAACGGTCACCTCGCAAATGAGATCCCCGACATCATGGTCTGGGACGGCAGGCCTGCGGTCGCGGCGCGTGACTTCGGCATGTTCTTGAAGTTCATGACCACCTGTACGCCGGTCTACGACGAGCTGCTCTGCGCGTCGGTGAAGTCTGCGCCCGCTGAGTGCGGTGAGGCGCTCACCTGCGAAAACGGCGGGCTCGACTGCGAGACGACCTACTGGTCGACCTTGGGCGATCGCCCCGCTGCTGGAGATGCTCCGCCCAGAGAGGTTCGCCCACGCAGCGACCGGTTGGCGGTCCGCTGCTGTGGGGGTGAGGATCCAGTGAGCTGCGCGTCTGCCGGCTTGGGCGGGCTTGTGACAGTCGGAGACGACACCGGCTGCTCCGGCCTGATGACCTGGCCCCAGGCAGAGCAGTTCTGCCGCCAAGCCAACCTTCGCCTGTGTACACTGCCCGAAATTGAGGTTGAGGATGCCTGCGCGGATGCGGGCTGCGGCTACGAGGACCAGCGCGTTTGGACGCGATCCCCCTCGAATTGAAGTCCGGCGGAGCCTGGGATTCGCAGGTGACCGCGGATGCGCTGACCGCGGGTTCGCAAGTGACCTGTTTGCAGGAGACCGACCACGCCCCGCGTCGTCGCTACTGAACGCACATGCCAGCCTTGCCCGTGATCATATGACATGAGTAGCCAGACGGGCACGACCTCTCCCAAGAGCATGACCGCCCCAGATGCACGCCGCCGGTGTACTTGGTGCCGTTGATCGTCAACGTCCGCTGCGCGGTCGATCGCACGGTCTTTCGGCTGACCGTCCGTTTCGCCGGGCGACCACTCGACCCCTGCTTCGCCGCCGCGGTGATCGACCCAACAATGGCGGCGCGCACCAACGGGTTGTCCAAGAAGCCCTGACGCGCCTCGTCTGCCTTGGCCTCTTGGGCGACAGCCCGTTGAGCGGCCTTACGCGCCGCGACCTCATCGGCCTTCTCTTCGGCGCGGCTCACGTTGTGCTCCGACAGCTCGGCCACCTTGCCTTCGCGATAGCCCACCGCGTAGTTGATCTCGTCGCCGAAGAACGGATCGCTGTCGTAGCGGTGCACCGTCACGCCGTCTTTGCCCGATCGGCCGTCGGGCTCGCCCAGCACGGCGATCACTTCGGCTCCGCTCATGCCCAGACGCACCTTGCCCGAGGTGGTCGATTTGTCGCGCTCTTCGGTGGGCAAGTTCTGGGTGAAGGCCGAGGTCGGCTTGTCCCAGAAGCCATGCACGACGCCGCCCTTGAGTTGCACCACGCTGTCGACCTCGTCGTCGGTCAACCAGTGCAGCGTCTCGATGCCCGCCTTCGCCGTCAGCCCCGACGGCTTGCCCATCTGAGCGACGACGTCAGCCTCGGTCTGACCGACGCGCACCCTGCCCGTCACGACCGACTGGTCGGCTTCCTCGGCCAGGAGGGCAGCGGCGGCGGGCCAGACGCTGCGGTCGTCGAAAGCGACGACCTTGTCGTTGAGCAGGCTCGCCGAGACCGTGTGATCGCTGCCCTTGAAATAGAAGGTCTCGACCCCCTCCCCGGCCAGGATCAGGTCGGGTGGACCGGCCGCCGCGACGACCTCTGCTGCGGTGGCTTCGAGCCGAATCTTCTCTTGCTGCACCGCGAGGATCGCCCGAGACGGGCCGCAAGCGGCCAGGGTCGACACCACGAGAAAGAGCGCGCTGATCCTGAGCATAGGCACCTCCGAGTGTGGTTCTGGCACCCGCGACCTCGGTGGGTCAAGCGACCGCCGCCACGCGGGGCCGCTGATCCACCGCCGCGGTTGGCGCGTATCGACCGCGTGCCTGGAGGTGCCCTGTGATCGCCCAGCCCGACCGGCCACCGCGCGTGCTGGCCAGATGAGCCGCGTCGCCGATGCGCAGGTCGGGCCGCAGTGCGTCTGGCTCAAGCGCGATCTGCGCGTCGATGACCATCGACCTCTGCTCGAAGCCGCCGCGCGTGGCCCCGTCATCGCGCTCTACATCTACGAGCCCGCGATGATCCTGGCCCCCGATCATGACGCCCGTCATCTGCGCTTCGTGAACCAATGCCTGGCAGCGGTCGACGCCGAGCTGCGCACCCGCGGCGGTCGGCTGGTGTATCGCGCCGGCCCCGCGGTTGAGGTGCTCGAGGCGCTCTGGCGCCAGACCCGCTTCGCGACTCTATGGTCACACCAGGAGACCGGCAACGCCATCAGCTTCAACCGCGACATCGCCGTCGGTGCGTGGACCCGGGCCCGCGGCGTGCCGTGGATCGAGTGCGTGCAGTCGGGCGTCGTTCGTCGCTTGAAGACCCGCAACGGCTGGGCGCGTCGCTGGCATGCGCGGGCTCTACGGCCGTGTCTGCCCCCACCCGAGACGCTCACCACCGCACCGGTGAACTTCGAGGGGCCGCGCTCCGCCGCCGACCTGCGGCTCTCGCCCAGCGTCGCCACCCGCGCCCAGCCTGGCGGGGCGCATCACGCCTGGTCGATCCTCGACTCGTTCCTCATGGCGCGGGGCGTCGGCTATCGACGCGGCATGTCGGGTCCGGCGCCGGCCTGGCGCAGCTGCAGCCGACTGAGTCCCCATCTGGCCTGGGGCAGCATCAGTGGCCGCGCCGTCCTGCATGCGCTCAACACCCGCCTCGCTGCGCTCAAGGCCGACCCGCCAGCCGACACCCGCTGGGGCCCATCGCTGCGGTCGTTCGCCAAGCGCCTGCGCTGGCGCTGTCACTTCGCGCAGAAGCTCGAGCTCGAGCCGCGGCTTGAGTTCGAGAACCTCGCGCGCGTTTACGACGGGCTGCGATCCGAGACGCCCGATGCCGTCCGCTTCGCCGCCTTCGAAGCCGGTCAAACGGGCTACCCCATGGTCGACGCCTGCATGCGCTGCTTGCACGTGACCGGCTGGCTCAACTTCAGGATGCGCGCGATGGTGATGTCGTTCGCGGCCTACCACCTGTGGCTGCATTGGCGGCCTGTATCGCTGCTGCTGGCGCGGCTGTTTGTCGACTACGACCCGGGCATCCACTACCCGCAATGCCAGATGCAGAGCGGCACGACGGGCATCAACACGCTGCGCATCTACAACCCGACCAAGCAGGCCCACGATCACGACCCGAACGGCGCGTTCATTCGGCGCTGGGTGCCCGAGCTGGCTGACGTGCCGCTGACGTGGCTGGCCGAACCTCATGCGATGCCCACGGCGCTGCACCACGTCTTCAGCTACCCCGCGCCCATCGTCGAGCACCGCGCGGCCGTCAAGGCGGCGCAGGCGACGCTGTATGCGATCCGTCGGCAGCCCGAAGCGCGCGCAGAGGCGCGCCGGATTCATGCGAAGCACGGCAGCAGAATGGGTGGGAAGGCGCGGGCCCGGCAATGGGTGCCAGACCCTCAGCTGACGCTGCCGCTCGATGGCGGCGCGCCTCGCTGAGACCGGGCGGGTCAGCCGTGGGTGCGACGGCGGCGCAGCAAGAGCGGCAGACCCAGCAACAACCACCAGGCATCGCTGCCCGGGTTGCCCTGACCAGGCGCCGTGGCGCAGTCGCCGGCCTCGGAGCCAGTGAACTCACCGGCGAAGGGATCGCGGCTGTCGCCATCGCTGTCGCAGGTGTCGCCCTGCCCGTCGCCGTCGACGTCGAGCTGGTCGATGTTGGCGGCGTCGGGACAGTTGTCGCCGTCGTTGAGCACGCCGTCGCCGTCGCGATCGCTGTCGCACAAATCGCCGGTGCCGTCGCCGTCGAGGTCGGACTGCTGCGGGTTGGCCACGTCGGGGCAGTTGTCCTCTTCGTTGTCGAGATCGTCGCCATCCCGGTCGAGCACGGTGATGTCATCGCTGGCGTCGTTGGGATCCAGCTCGCCGGCGTCGACCGCGCCGTTCTGGTTGGCGTCCTCGTAGCCGTCCTCGACGGTGCCGTCATCGGTGTCGCGATCCAGGGGATCGGTGGTCGTGTCGGGGTCAGCGTCGGCCACGAAGTTGCCTGCGCTCTCGTCGGTGTCACGGTCGGGCTCGGTGACGCCCATCTCGGTGCCGTCGAGGATGCCGTCGTTGTCGCTGTCGGGGTCGCGGGCGTTGATCAGGCCGTCGTTGTCGCTGTCGCGATCCCAGGCAATCTCGTCGTGATCCCGCACGCCGTCGTCGTCGCTGTCGGCGTCATACGGGTCGGTGCCAGCGCGATCTTCGTCGTCGTTTTCGATGCCATCGCCGTCGATGTCGATGTCGCACTCGTCGCCCAGGCCGTCGTCGTCAAAGTCGCTCTGGTCGGGGTTGGCGAGCTCGGGGCAGTTGTCGTCGCCGTCGGCGGTGCTGTCGCCGTCGTCGTCGTCGTCGCAGGCGTCGCCCACGCCGTCGCGATCGCGGTCGCTCTGACGCGGGTTCGTGGTGCGCGGGCAGTTGTCACGCACGTCCGGGACGCCGTCGCCGTCGTCGTCGTCGTCGCACAGATCGCCCTCACCGTCGTCGTCGAGATCGGCCTGCTCGGGGTTGGCGACCTCGACACAGTTGTCGTGATCGTCGAGCACGCCGTCGCCATCCAGGTCGCCTTCGCAGGCGTCGCCGGTGCCGTCGCTGTCGTCGTCGGCCTGGTCGGCGTTCTCCACGAGGCGGCAGTTGTCGCCCGGCGTGTCGCCATCACCCTCGTCGAGCACGCCGTCGTTGTCGTCGTCGTCGTCGCAGGCATCGCCTTCGCCGTCTTCGTCGGTGTCGATCTGCTCGGGGTTGGCGTCGTAGACGCAGTTGTCTTCGTCGTCGACCAGACCGTCGTTGTCGGTGTCGATGTCGCAGACATCGCCTTCACCATCATCGTCGACGTCTTCCTGCTCGCCGTTGGCGTCGCGCGGGCAGTTGTCGATCAGGTCGGGCACTGCGTCGCCATCGTCGTCGAGGTCGCAGGCGTCGCCTTCGCCGTCTTCGTCCAGATCGCTCTGGTCGGCGTTGGGCGTGATGACGCAGTTGTCGTCGTCGTCGGCCACGCCGTCGCCGTCCTGGTCGAGGTCGCAGATGTCGCCCACGCCGTCGCCGTCGACGTCGTCCTGGGTCACGTTCGACGCGAACTGGCAGTTGTCTTCGTCGTCGGGCACGCGGTCGTCGTCGTCGTCGTCATCGCAGGCGTCGCCGAAGCCATCGCCGTCGTTGTCGGCCTGGTCGGGGTTGGCCACCAGGCGGCAGTTGTCCTGCACGTCCACGATGCCGTCGTTGTCGTCGTCTTCGTCGCAGGCGTCGCCCACCTCATCGCGGTCGGCGTCTTC
>JBNMOZ010000015.1:0-21861 GCA_051276005.1 Bradymonadia bacterium
GCAGTGCTCGATGGCGATGGCCTGGGCGTCGAGCACGATCTCGTAGATCGCCTTTTGGGCGGGGCTGAATTTGCCGCTGACCGGCCAGGTGCGGGTCACGTCGCTGGCGAAGTAGTCGAACTCGCACCCGGCGTCGACGAGCACCAGATCGCCCGCCTCGGTCTGCCGGTTGTTGTCGCGGTAATGCAGCACGCACCCGTTGGGGCCGCTGCCGACGATCGAGGGATACGCCTCGCGCCGCGCGCCCCGCACGCGCCACGAGTACTCCATGGCGGCTTGAATCTGATACTCGAAGATGCCCGGCTGAGTAACGGCCATGCCGTGGGCGTGCGCCGCGGCGGTGAGGGCGCCGGCCTGTCGCATCGCGGCCACACCCGCTTCGCTCTTGATCAGCCGCATCTCGTGCAGCAAATCGGCCGGATCGAGGATGTCGACCGGGGTCTGCTTGCCGGCGCGGCGAGCGCGCTTGGCGGCTTGGATCGCCTTGAGGATCACCTGATCGTCTTCACCGCGCTTGCCCAGCTGGAAGTACACCTGCTCGGCGCCGACCAGATATCCGCTCAGCGTCTTGCCCAGGTCGGCGATGTCGTGCGCGATGTCGACGCCCAACGCATCCGGGGCGCGCGCGGTGCCCAGGCGGCGACCGTCCCAGACCTCGCGCTCGGGATCGCGCTCGCGCAGGAACACGATCGTCTGCTCGCCCTTCTCGCGATGGGGCGCGAGCACCAAGACGGCCTCGGGCTCGTCGAAACCGGTCAGGTGGAAGAAGTCGGAGTCCTGCCGATACTCATTGTGCACCGAACTGTTGCGCACGGTCTCGGGCGCTGCGAAGAACACGCCCACGGCGCCCTTGAGCTGGTGCATGAGGGTTTTGCGATGGCGCGCGAACATATGCGGTCCTCCAGTTTGTTCAGGCCGCATGCATATCATCCCCGCGGGCGGGGATCATCCTCAGTCAGTCGTCGAGGGCCGCCAGCGTCTGCACAATCAGCGCGCCGTACTTGGCCCACTTGGCCGGCCCCAGGCCCTTGATCGCGACGAACTCCGCTTCAGTCTGCGGTCGTCGACCCGCCAACTCGTGCAGCGCCCGATCGTGCAGGACCACGTACGGCGGGACCTTGCCGTCTTTGGCCAGGCGCGTGCGCAGATCGCGCAGCGCCTCGATCGCGGCCGGATCGGCGTCGGGCAGCGCGGCCGGCGACCCCTTGGATGATCTCGATGCTGGCCCGCCCGTGCGCAAACGTTTGGCCCGCTTCATCGCCGTCGCGCCGGCCAAAACATGGCGGGGCGGCCGGAAGGTCGCGGCCCGTCGGTTCTGCATCACCTCCCAGCCCGCGTCGCTGATCTCGAGCAGCGGGTAGCGGCTGCCGGCCGTGCGACACAGGCCCTGGTCGAGGCAGATTTGGAGCAGCTCAGTGCAGGCGTCGACGCCGATCGACTTGAGCACGCCATAGGTCGTGAGCGAGGGCAGCCCAGAGTCGAGCACCGACTTGGCGGTCGAGCCCGCGAGCATGCCCGCGACCTTCTTGAGCCCATAGCGCCCCTCGGCGCGGGCGACGCCGGCGAGGGCCTTGCGGATGACCAGGCTCTCCTCTTCGGTGGGATCGCCCATCTCGAGGCCCGGGATGCCGCCGATGCTGTCTTCGTTGGCGCAGCGATCGCAGCCGGGGCAGTCGAAGGCGCGCTGCTCTCCGAAGTACTCGAGGATGAACGCATGCCGGCAATCGGGCGTGTGCATCAGCGTCTGCATCTGGCGCAGCTTGCCGATCTCGTGATCGCGATGCCGCGTGATGGTCTCCGCGTCGATGCCCAGCTGGGACGGGTCGGCAGGCGCCCCGGCCGTCATGCGGTAGCCGTCGCCGTCGAACCACACCGCGTCGACCCGACCGAGTTGGCGCAGCGCTGCCTCTTCCATGCCTTGGTGCGCGGTGCCTTTGAAGCGGTACTCCAGATCGTGCAGCGGCACGCTCTGCTCGGGCCCCAACGTCGTCAGCAACCGCCAAACCGCGGCCATCGCGCCAGGCGTCGGGTGGCTCTTGTCGATCAAGAACTCGTGCACGCGGCTGTCGCTGGCGCTGAAGAGCATGAGGCAGTGGCTCGGCAAGCCATCGCGGCCCGCGCGCCCGACCTGCTGGTAGTAGCCCTCGACCGTGCGCGGCAGATCGATGTGGACCACCGCCCGCACGTCGCTGCGATCGACGCCCATGCCGAAGGCGTTGGTGGCCACGGCGATGCGCGCGCCGCCGGTCATGAACGCCTCTTGCGACGCGTTACGATCGGTGTCGCTCATGCCGCCGTGATAGGCGACCACCGCGCCATTGCCCAACGCCCGCCAACACGCCACCGCGTAGCGATCGACGCGCTTGCGGGTGCTGGCGTACACGATGATCGCGCCATCGCCGACGCGCTCGTCCTTGAGGAACGCGATGAGGCGGCGCTCGCGGTCCTTCTCGTTCGCGACCGTGCGCGCCTCAAGATACAGGTTGTCGCGCAGGAAGCCCGCGATGTGCACCTCGGGATCCACGAGGCCGAGCACGTCGAGCATGTCGGCGCGCACCTCGGGGGTGGCCGTCGCCGTGCATGCCAGAATGCGCGGCGGGCACAGGCGCTTGATGACCGATCCCAGGCGGGTGTAGTCGGGGCGGAAGTCATGCCCCCAGCGCGAGATGCAATGCGCCTCGTCGACGGCGAACAACGCGATGGTCGTCGCGTCGAGGGCGCGCAAGAACGCGTTATGCCGAAACCGCTCGGGCGCCACGTAGACCAGCTTGACCAGGCCGTTGGCGATGTCGTCGAGGGTCGCGCGCTGCTCGCTGGGGCTCTGGCTGCTGTTGACGTAGGTGGCCCGGATGCCGCGGGCCTGCAGGGCGTCGACCTGATCCTTCATCAGCGCGATGAGCGGCGAGACGATGATGGTCACGCCATCGAGCAGCAGCGCGGGCAGCTGGTAGCACAGGCTCTTGCCGGCGCCAGTGGGCATGACGGCGACCGTCGGCCGGCCTTCGAGCACGTCGACGATCACCGCCTCCTGCCCCGGCTGGAAGTCGTCGAACCCGAAGTGGGCCTTGAGCGCGGCGCGGCGTTGGTCGGCTGTCATCTGCATACAAGTTATCCGGCCTATTGGATCTGGCGGCGATTGTCCAGAGCCCCCCGGGCCGTGGTGCCAGATTCTTCACATGACCCGCGCGGCAGATTGCGCTTCAATGTGCCCATGACGCACGCCGATCCCGCCAAGCTCTCACTTGATGACGCCGCCCTGGGCGCCATCGCTTTCGATCATCTTCAGCACGTCGTTGCCATCGACTCTGCCAGCGATGAGCACTCCCAGACCGTGCCGACCACGCCCGGTCAGACGGTGCTCGCCAACGCGCTGGCCGCCTTCTTCAAGGGCCAGGGCGCCCAGGTGGAGCGCGACGATTTCGCGAATATCATCGCGAGCTTACCTGCTCGAGGCGCCGGCATTGGCAAGGCCCCGATCGCGTTGATGGTGCACCTCGACACGGCCCCCGGCACGGTCGCCGTCGACGGCCTGCAGCTGACGCGCGCCTGGACCGGCTCGGCCGTGCACTACCCATCGAACGATCGGCTCTGCGTCGACGTGGCGACCTACCCGCTGACGGCCGGATTCGTCGGGCAAGACCTGGTTCACGGGCCGGGCGACGCGCCATTCGGTCTCGACGACAAGCTGGGCCTGACGCACCTGATGACGTTGGCGCGCATCCTCAACGCGCACCCCGAGATCGAGCACCCGCCGCTCATGCTCATCGGTCGCCCCGATGAAGAGGTCGGTCGCGACGCGGCGCTCATCGGGCTCGCGGCCCTGCTGGCCGAGCGGGGCGTCACCCACGGCTTCACCATCGACGGCCTCGACGCCTTCGAGATCAACGTGGCCAACTTCAACGCCGCCCACGCCGCGCTGACGTTCCCCGAGCGCGCCGAGCCCAGCGCAGACGGCGTCGCGATATCGGTCTTCCTGGGCGGCGTGAACACCCATGGCGCGACGGCCCATGCCGAGATGCACCGCTCGGCCGTGCGCTTCGCCGCCGAGATCACCGCGAGCGGGGTCGCCGTACCGACGGCGTTTCAGGTGGTGCCCGATCGCCATTGCGACGGCACGCTGACGGTGCGCTTGCCCACCGAAGACGCCATCGCGCCCTTCATCGAGCGCGTCGAGTCGATCGTCGCCCCCCACGTGCCCCGCGGCGCCCAGGTGCGTTTCAGCGAGCCGAGCGTCGACGCGGGCCCGATCGACATGAGCGTGGCCGACGCGCTGGCCTTCGTGCGCACCTTCCTCGCCGACGACGCGGTCAGCCCGCTGCTGCCCGAAGACTCCAAAGGCACCGAAGGCTACTCGGCCCCCTACCGCATCGAGCCGGGCGCGCCCGAAGGCAGCGACGGCGGCGCGCGCCTCGACATCCGCATTCGCGACTTCACGCCGGCGGGCATTGGCCTGCGCAAGGCCCAGATCGCCCGCCTGGCGCCCTTCGGCGTGGCGGTGACGCTCGCCGATCAGTATCGCGACATGTCGCCCCGCCTGGCGCCCTATCCCGAGCTGCTCGACTGGCCCAAGGCGGCCGCCGATCGGCTCGGCCTGCCCGCGCCCGTGCAGCCAATCCGGGGCGGAACCGGCGTCGATCCCTTCCTCGACCAGGGTGTCTTCGTCGCCAACCTGGGCACCGGCTACTTCGCGCCTGAGAGTGAAAAAGAGTTCACCAGCCTGCAGAGCATGGCCGGCCACGCCCGCTGGCTCGTCGAGTTGGTGCGAGTGATCGCGGCTGCGTGACGGCGATCGCCCTGCTCGTCGCCCTCCAGCACGGCAGCGTGCTGATCGACACCCCCCATTACGGCGCCACCATCAGCGTCGATCGCCGACCCATTGGCACCGCGCCCCTGCCCGCGCACCCCGTCGCGGTCGGCTGGCACCTCGTTGAGGTCTTCGCGCGCGGCCGTCCGGCCTGGGCGCGGCTGGTGTTCGTCCCGCCCGGTCGCGAGGTGCGGGTGCGCGTTGAGCTGGCCGCGATGCCGCGCCGCGCCCTCACCAAGTCGACTGGACCCAATGACAAGACGCCCACTTGGCGGCTCTCGGGTCGGGTGCGGGTCGAGGCCGCAAAGCGGGGCGCCGACGCCGCCCTCGCCCTGACCGAACGCGGCCGTTTGGTGGGCGAGGACGTGCTCGGCGACGACACCACGGTGACCGTCGATCTGAGCGGTGAGAGCCGCCTCGATCAGACCGGTCGACCCCTGCTGCGGCTCGTGGATCCTCAGCGCCCGAGCCGCGTGCGGATGAACGAGGCCTTCGCCCGATGGCGCGGCCTGCGCGCGGGTCGCTTGCTGCTCGATGGCCCCGCCACGACCGCCCTGACCGTCGATGGGCTCGGCGGTCGACTGACGCTCGGTGAGTGGCAGGGCGAGGCGTTCGGCGGCGCGCGGGGCGCCCCAGTGGGCGCGCGTCCATCAACACCCGTGGGCGGCGTCGGGGTTGCCCGCGCCAGTGGCACGCTGCGCCCTCGATTGCGCTGGATCGGCCATGACGCTCAACACGTCGAGGCCGGGATTAGCCTCCGAGACCAGACCCCTGAGAACGAGACGCTGGGCGCCTCGGCGGTCGCGAGCACCGTCGGCCGGGCGCTGCATCGCGCCCGCGTCGACCTGCGCTGGCGACGGCTGCGCGTCGGCTACGCGGCGCGGGGCGCGGGGCGATCTCGACTGATCGATCCCGTCCGCTCGCTGGCCCTCGCGCCGCCCGAACTCAGCGAATGGCATGGCCCTCGGATCGGGGCCGCCGCCCGCTTGGGCCCGTGGCTGATCGATGGCCACGCGCGGCTGCGGTGGGGCGTCGAAGCCGACCGATGGGATGCGCAGGGGGCGCTGTCGCGATCGGTGGGCAGATGGCAGACGTCCGTGCTCATCGACGGCTTCGCGACCCGCTGGCTTCGACCGCCCCAAGGGCCATTTCTGCAGAACGGCGCTCGGGGGGTGTTCTCGGCCCGCTATGCCGGGCTGACCGTCAGCGGCGGCGCGGCCTGGCAGACGACCGACGCGACCGCGCGGCTGCTGCCTGAGGGCGGCCTGCGCTTGGCGCTGCCCATCTCCGGTCCGCTAGACTTGGTGGCTGAAGCGAGCGCGCAGGCGGTCGACCCCGCGATCCTGTCGGGTGATGGCCTGCTCATTTCAGGGCACCTGGGGGTCCGCCTGCGATGAAGTGGACCGCCCTGCTCTGCCTGCTCGGCTGCACTCTGCTCGGCTGCGATCGTCGCCCGGCCCCGACCCCGTCGAAGGCGGCGCGACCGGCCGATCATACGCCCACCTTCGGCGTCGCCCACGATCTCGCCGAGCGCGTCGACTGCGCGCGCTGTCACGGCCCTGACCCCTGCGCGCGCTGCCACAGCACAATGGCGCCCCGCGACCACCTGCCCGGGTTCGCCCGCGGCCCCCACGCCTTCGCCGCGCGGCGCGAGCCCGATCGCTGCGCGACCTGTCACCAGACGTCGTTCTGCGCTGACTGTCACTGACCGCCCGGTCCATGCCATGGTGGAAAAATGAACCTCGCAAAGACCCCCGCTCTCGTCCGCACGACCCTGTTCTGCCGGACGGCGCTGCTCTTCTGGACCCCAATCCTCTTGTGGATCGGGGCGCTGGCGACCTCTGCACAAGCTTTCGAGCAGCTGCGCAATGACGGCGTCGTGGCCGGCGCCGAGATCGCCTTCTACCCGCGATTGCAGGGCGAAGAGTCGTTCACCGTCGTACTCGACGGGCCCGAACGCCACGCCGTCTACCGCATCTGTCGACTGCTCGTGTGGATCGGCCCCGACGACTTCAACGTCTTCACCATCCGCATCAACGACGGCGACGATCCCGTGCCGGCCAACCTGATTTGGCAGAGCGATCTCAACGCCTACCAAATCTTCGGCAGCCGCGACACGATCAGCGCCATCGACCTGCGCGACGAGCGCATCTTCACCGACGTCACCAGCCTCTCGGTGCGCATGACCCATGTGCCCGGCGCCGACGCCCCGCCCACCATTGCCAGCGACACCGACGGCATCCAAGCGATGCGCAACCAGGTGCGCGTGCTCATGCGCAACGGCCGCTATGAGACGTCATGGACCGAAGATCTTCAGGTCGACGGCTTCCCTCAACGTCCGCCGGGCGACTGGATCCTGCGGGTGGATGTGGTGGGCGAAGACGAGCTTTGCCCGGGCCCCGACGATGGGCCCGTGCCGATGGATATGGGCGTGCGGCCCGACATGGGCGGCGACGACGCGCTCGATATGGGCTTCGCGACGCCCGACGCGACGCGCATCGTCGATGCGCGCCCGCCGCGTGACGCGACCCCGAGGGACGCGACCGCGCGCGACGCCGCCCCGACCGATCCCATCGACGCCGGACCCGATCGCGATCGGGGCGGCCGCGATCTGGGCGATCGGCTGGGCGCCTTCGCCATCGAGCGCATCGTGCCTGCGGGGGGCGCACCGGCGCTCAACGTCGACGTTGTCATCAATGGCCGCGGGTTCCCGTTTGGCGAGCCCGTCACCGCGCGACTCGGAGAGACCCGCTTGCTCGAAGCGACGGTCCGCGCCGATTCGACCATCTCGGCCATCGTACCGGCCGGCATGACCGCCGGCGTCTACCCGCTCAGCGTCACGCGCAGCGACGGTCAAGAGGCCATCTTGCCGTCGGCATACACCGTATACGGCGGCGCCGATCTCGACCTCGTGTCGGTGCTGCCCGCCGCAGTCATCGAAGGCCAGACCGAGACGCTCAGCTTCATCGGCGCTGGCTTCGATGGCGACACGCAGTTCTTCATCGAGACCGTCGCGCTCAACGACGTCATCATCACCGGCCCGACCAGCGCGACCGCAGTCCTCGACGTGCCGTTGATCGCTGGCACCTACGATGTGCTGGCCGTTCGGGGCGAGACCTCTGCGATTATGCGCGACGCCCTGAGCGTGCAGCGCCCGTCGGGCGACTTGAGTGACGACTGCGGGTGCCGCGTCGGTCGCGACGAGCGCAGCCCGCTGCCCTGGATGGTGCTGGGCCTGCTCGCGATCGCGCGCTCGAGCAGACGTCGATGCGCCTGATTGGCCCGCTCACCGCGGTGGCGTTGGCCTGCGCGCTGAGCGGATGCGATGACGCGGTCACGCCACCCACCACCGATGCATGGGTGAGTGACGCGCGCATCACAGATGCCGAGGTGGCCGACGCCGAGATGGCCGGACCACGGCTGATCCATGTGGGTGAGAGCGCCGATGTGCGCCCGCCCGATGGCTCGCGAGAGCGCCCCTATCCAACCGCCGCCGGGGGCTTCGCCGTCGCCCTGCCTGGAGACGTGGTCTTCTTGCTCGAGGGCGATCATCCCGCCATCGACGCGCTGCCTGCGGGCGTCGAGTTGCTGGGCGCAGGGCCCGACGTGACCCGCCTCGCCGGCCCCCTTGCGCTGGCAAACGCTGACGCCAAGGCCGGCGGATTCACCCTGCATAGCGGACACTTACACATCCAAAAGTCCGCTACCGTGAGCGACGTGCGCGTCGACGCAGCGCCCACCCCAGCGCTCATCGTCGATGCCGACGCGAGCCTGCACCAGGTCATGGTGGTCGACGCCTTGGGCGACGCGCCCGCGGTGCAGGCCTCGGCGGCGCTGGTGTGGACCGGGGGTGGGGTCGCGAACGCGCCGTCGACGGGCGTGCACAGTGAACAAGCCGACCTCACTTTGACCGACCTCGACCTGCGCGACTTGGGCGGCTTAGGCGTGTTCGCTGACGGCGGACGCCACGTGATCCGGGGCCTGCGCGTGCGCGGCGCGATGGGCGCGGCGGCCCGGTTTGTCGAGGCCGAGAGCGAGGTCTTCGACTGCGGCATGACCGACATCGGCATCTTCCAAGGCACCGGATCGGGCGTGGGCATCATCGGCGGCATGGGCGCCATCGAAGGCTGCGACATCATCGGCGTCGAGCGCGGCTTGCGCGCGTCCCTGGGCGGACAACTGACCGCCCGCGACGTGCACGTCAGCCGCGTGAGCGGCGACGGCCTGACGGTCAACGACAGCACGGCCAACGTCGACGGTCTGATCGTCGACGCCCCCCGCAGCGGCGGCGTCAGCGTCATCGGGTCCACCGCGACGCTGCGCGACGTGACCATCAACACCGCCAACCGCTACGGCCTGCTGGCCAACAACGCGACCGTCGAGATCACCGGCCTGACCGTCAACGGCAGCGGCGCGCGCGGCGTGTCGGTGCTGCGGTCCGCGGCCACGATGACGGGCGTCGACATCAGCGACGCGGGCGACGTGTGCATCCAGGTGACCGATCCCGAAGGGGCCGTCGCGTTCGACGACGTGCGGCTCACCAACTGCGCCGGCGCAGGCCTCTCGATCTTCGGCGCCGGGCCATCGCCGGTCGCGCTCAGCGACGCCATCATCCGCGATACACAGGCCGGCAATGAGGACTTCGTGGCGGGGGTGCACGTCTACAATGGCGAGATGGCGCTGACGCGGGTCGACATCGAAGGCGCGGTCGGCGAGGGCATCCGGGTCGACAACAGCGCCGCACGCCTCGATACGGTCCGAGTCGTCGGGCACCCGGCGCCGGGCCTGACCGTGCTAGATCCCACCGCGCCGGTGACGGCCACTGGGCTGACCGCAGAGCGCAACGGCGGCGCTGGCGTGCTCATCGTAGGCGGCGCCCTGACGCTGACTGCCCCGCAAATCAGCGGCACGCGCCCCGCGCCCGAGATTGGCCCCGGCGACGGCATCGCGGCCCCGTTTCAGGCCGACTTGACCGTCATCGCAGGGCGCAGCGGCGACAACGCGGGCGATGGCATCTCGATCGCGGCCGGCAGCACGGCCACCTTGCGTGACGCCGTCAGCCTCGACGCAAACGCGGGCTGGGGCCTTCAGGTCGCCTGCGGCGCCACCCTCGTCAACCCCTCAGACTATCGCGCAGAGGAGAACGGGCGCGGTGCCCAGTCCATCTGTCCTTAGACGCCCTGTCCTTCAGACAGAGGTGGCGCCGTGAACGCCTGTCCCCTGGGGACTCAGGGGCGGACCGGATAAAAAAAACGCACCCAAATGCATTTTTTCTGCGACACAGGGGCTGAGCGGCCGAAGGGAAAGTGGAGCCGGAGGTTGGCATGCCAGCGTCGCGCTCATATCATTCAACACTCGCGGGCGTATCAGGCGCCTCGGATCAAGCCGCACGCACGGGCAAACAGGGGCAACATGACAACGTCAACTCGCATCTCTCTCACCGGCGCGGCGCTGCTCGCGGCGCTCTGTTTCGCACCCGCATGGGCCTCTGCGGCCTCGGCGGCACCCGCCGTTGATGCCCAACTCGACGCCGCGCTGCGCCTGTTCAAGGCCGGACAGTCCCAGCAGGCGCTCGCGGCCCTCGAATCGGTCGAGAAGACGGCCACCGGCGACGACGCGGTGCAGATTCAGTTCTTCAAGGCGCGCTGCCTGATGGACCTCAACCGGCCCACCGACGCGAAGCAAGCGCTTGAGAAGTACATCGCCACCGCACAGACCCAGGACGATCGCGCCCGCGGCCGCCGCTGGATGGCGAAGCTCGATCGCCGCTACTTCGGCTCGATCCGCGTGGAGTGCACCGACGCGAAGACCCGCGTCGCGCTGCAATCCCGCGCCCAGCCCAAGCCGCAGGGCTGCCCGGCGCAATGGGACGGCCTCTCGCCGGGTCGCTACACCCTCAAGTCGGGTGAGACCGACTTGGCGGTCGAGGTCGCGGCTGGCAAGCAGGTGACGCTGAACCTCGATCGCGACACCCGCGCGACCTCCGATCTTGCGCCCGAGCCCACCCCCGTTCGCTTTGGCTGGGGCGGCTTCGCCCGCGCGGGCGGCAGCTTCGCCCAGGGCACCGTCGACGAGACCACCACCCAGACCGCAGGTGCCGCCATCGGCGCTGGCGCCTTCGCCGACCTCATCTGGGGCTTCAGCGCCGTCGATCTGGGCGTGCGCGCCGAGCTGGGCTATCGCTCATGGCAGTTCACCATCGAAGGCGGCGGGCGCAGCACCACGAGCGACACCCACGGGCTGATGATCCCCATCGTCGGCGTCGTGGGGGGCCTGGCCGGCCTCTCGGTCGAGCTGGGCGGCGCGGCCGAGATCGTGCTCGCGGGCCCCGATGATGTCGATCGCGCGCTGTCTATCAACCTGGTCGGCGGCCTCGCCTGGGACCTGCCCGTCAGCTGGGGACGCCCCCGCCTGACGGCGCGCTACATGCGTGAGTTGGCCGGCGGGCTCGACGTCGATCTTCGCCGCCAGACCATCACTGCCGGCATCGCGTTCGGGCTGTGAGCGTCAGGCCCAAGCCGGTGCCGCTGCGGGCTGATCTGTCACCGACCGATCCGTCAGGGGCCGATCTGTCGCGGACCGACCTGTCACGACCGGCGCCAGCTCAGGGCGGTCTGGCGCACGCGCCGACGGGCCGGCTCAACGAAGCCAACGTGCCCACGATGGCGATCACCGTCGAGCCGGGCGCCGTGCTCTGCGGGCATCGGCTTGGGCGCCTGCTGGGCAAGGGCGGCTTCGGGTCGGTCTACCACGCCATCGACATGTCGCTGGATCGAGCCGTCGCGTTCAAGATCCTCGACCGGTCTGGCGACGGGATGCTCGCCCGGTTTCGCGATGAAGCGAAGCTGCTGGCGCGCCTCGACGATCCCCATATCATCCGGGTGCATCGGGTGGGCCAGCTGCCGTCGGGCGAGGCCTTCATCGCGATGGAGTTGTTCGGTGATGGCAGCCTCGACGGGCGGGTCGAGCGCGGGCGCCGCATGCCGATCGAAGAGGCCGCGCCCATCATCGATCAGGTGCTGGCCGGGCTTGAGACCGCTCATGACGCGGGCATCGTGCATCGCGACATCAAAGAGGCGAACATCCTCATCGACTCGGCCAGCGGGCACGCCAAGCTGTGCGACTTTGGCATCGCCCGCGCGGCCGAAGGCGACCGCGAGGCGCACACCAACGGGGTGATCCTGGGCACCCCCTACTATCTGGCCCCCGAACGGTTCCGGGGCATCAACGACGACCCGCGCAGCGACATCTATGCGGTGGGCGTGGTGTTCTATCGCCTGCTCACGGGTCAGCGCCCGTTCGAGACGCCCGGCGCCAGCCCGTTGGTGATCGCGCGCAAGGCGGCCACCGAAAATGTGCCGCTGCCTACCCATGTCTCGCGGGCCATCGCGCGGGTGTGCGTGCAGATGATCCATCGCGATCCCGACCTGCGGTATCCGTCGGCGGCGGCCGCGCGCCAAGCCCTTGAGGACGCGTTGCTCGCCGAGCCCACCGCGTCGACGGCGCAGCCCGCCGGCGGGCTGGATCGGCCAGCAGCGCCGCGAGGCGGTCTGCGCCAAGCCATGTTCCTGGCCGCGGCTGCCCTCGCCAGCGTGCTCGCGGTGTGGCTGATCACCCGCACACCCGCGACGGGCAAAACAGACGATCTCATCATACCGAGCGCGGCGGCGGTCTCGGCGCTGATCTCTGACAAGGCGCCCGCATCGTCGGCGCCCGTCGATATCGCCGCCCCGTTCAGCGCCGCCCCGTTCAGCGCCGCCCCGTTCCGCGTCGCACCCGTCAGCGCGGCGCCGACCAACGCGCCCGTGACCGCGGCCCCGGCGTCGATCGTCTCGACGGGCGAGCCGCGCAAGCCCGCGCGAAAGGTTCGCCGGCGGCGGCCTTCAATGGCGCGAACTGAGGCCTCTGCCGCACCGGCCTCTCAGGCCATCGCCGCACCCGCGACCCTTGCGCCAGCGACCACCAAGCGCGCCCGACGCATGGACATCTTTGACGAAGACTCCCGCTGAATCCGACCCGCAAGTGGCTTTCAATTCAGTTCATGCGGCAAACTCAGTCTCTGAGCCGACCCGAGAGGAGTGCGCATGCGCGCTGTCGTGATCCTTCTGCTCCTGGCCTGCATCGCGTGCGACGACGGCGCAGGCAACAGCCCGCTCGACCCCGAGCCCAGCGCGCCCGAGCCCAGCGCGCCGGAGCCCAGCGCGCCCGATGCGATGCTCGAGCCTGCCATCGACGCCGGCCCGATGGTCGATATGGCTGTCGATATGGCCGTCGACGCGACGCCCCCACTCGCAGGGTGTCAGCTTGAGGGCGACCTGCCCGACTCGGCCCCTCAACTGGGCTGCCTGGGCGACTTCGACGCGCTCGCCAGTCAGTCCATCGACAGCTCGATCCCCGGCGCCCGCAGCCTCAAGACGATCATCGATCGGGTCGACGGCGACCGGCTGCACTTCATCAACAGCGACGCGTTCGACATCCACTGGGCCTTCGCTTCGGCCGCCCTCTCGGGCCAAGGCCTGCCGGTCGTGCCCATGCTCGCGGGCTTCAACGCCACCGAATACAGCTCGCCCTCACGCCGCTTCTTGCTGGGCAGCCTGACCTACTACGAGGGCCCCGCCGTCTTCGTGTACGAGCTGGCGCCCTATGACACCGCCGACGCCGACATGATCGCCCAGGCCTACCGCGCCATCGCGGCGAACACCTGGATCGGCGACGACCTGCGCTTTCATCCCAGCTCCGACGACATCGCCCGCGTCGCCGTGAATCTGCCCGCTGACGTGCGCGTGATCTCGACCGACGCGCTCTTCGACGGCATCGACTACCAGCCGCTCAACGTGGCCGAGAGCTACGGTCGGCTGCGCTTCGTCTCGGCCGCGGCGCTGGAAGGATCCGGCGAAGACCAGGTCTACTTAGGCTTCCGCGACATCGTCGTGCTCGAGGCCGTGCCCAACGACATCTCGGTCGTCGCGGGCATCATCACCGCCGCGTTTCAGACGCCGCTCTCGCATATCAACGTGCTCTCCAAGAACCGCGGCACGCCCAATATGGGCCTGCGCGGCGCCTTCGACGATCCAGCGCTGCGGGCGTTGGACGGGCAGTGGGTGCGCCTCGAAGTTGGCGGGCTCGATTACGCCATCGAGGGCGTCGATCAAGCCGTCGCCGATGCGTGGTGGGACAACAACAAGCCGGCCGAGGTCGGCATCCCGGGCGCCGACTTGAGCGTGCAGACGCTGGTCGACCTGGATGACGCGTTGGATCCCGAGTTGGAGATCTACGACGCCATCGGCGCCTTGACGCGCTCGGTGGGTGGCAAGGCCGCGCACTTCGCGGTGCTGCGTCAGATCGACGAGGTGCCCGTGCCGCGGGGCTTCGCCGTCCCGCTGCACTTCTACTTCGAGTTCATGGCCCAGCACGGCTTCGACCAGCAGGTCGACGCGATGCTCGCCGACGCCGACTTCACCGACGACCCGGCCGTGCGCGACGCCCGCCTCGCCGAGCTGCGCGCCCAGATGGAGGCCGCGCCGCTGAGTGTCGAGCTGGAGCGCGCGCTCCTGATCAAATTGCGCAGCGAGTTCGCGGGCTTGCGCATGCGCTTTCGGTCGAGCACCAACGCCGAAGACCTCGATGGCTTCACCGGCGCCGGTTTGTACACGTCCAAGAGCGCCGACCCGGATGATCCCGACAAGCCGATCGTCGACGCCGTGCGCACCGTCTGGGCGAGCGTCTGGTTCTTCCGGGCGTTCGAGGAGCGCAGCTACCGCAGCATCGATCACACCGCCGTGGGCATGGCGCTGCTGGTGCACCGCTCCTTCCCCAACGAGGCCGCCAACGGCGTCGCGCTCACCGCGAACCCGTTCGATCCCAGCGGCCTGGAGCCGGCCTTCTTCATCAACGTGCAGCGCGGCGAGACCTCGGTGGTGCAGCCGCCGCCAGGCGTGCTCACCGAGTCGCTGCTGTACTTCTTCGATCGCCCCGGCCAGCCCGCGACCTTCCTGTCGCGCTCGACGCTGGTGGGCGAAGGCGAGACGGTGCTCACCGGGGCCCAACTGTTCGAGTTGGGCGAAGGGCTCGCTCGATTGCGGCAGTTCTTTACGCCGATTTATGGGCCACGCAACGACGGCTTCTGGGCGATGGACGTCGAGTTCAAGTTCGACGGCGATCCGCCGGCCCTCTACATCAAGCAAGCGAGACCATTTCAGTGACGCGTACTATGACGACTTCGATGCTCGTGGCGCTGGTCGCCCTGATCGGCTGTGACGACGGCGACACCAATCCGCCGACGGTCGACGCGATGGTGGGGGACGCGCAGCTCGATGCCGCCGCGACGACCGACGACATGGCGATCGACGGCATGGCCATCGACGCGATGCTCGTGGGCGACGCCGCCGTCGAGCCCGACGCGACGCCCGAGCCCGACGCGACGCCCGAACCTGAGCCCGAACCTGAACCCGATGCCATGCCCGGCACGGCCTGCGCAGATGCCACCCGCGTCGGCGCCTTCGCGGTCTCGTTGGAGACCGGCTTCACGGCCGTCCAGGGTCAGATCGCCAACGGCATCACGCCGGCCATCGTCGGCGTAATCGAGGCTGAATCAGGCAGCTGCGCACTCATGGTGCCGCCGAGCCTCTTCTGTGAGCCCGGATGCGAAGCCGGCCAGGTGTGCAGCGTGGACGGGTGCATCGTCGCGCCGTCAAACGTCAGCGTCGGCGACATCACCGTCACCGGGCTGGCGGCCGAGGTGATGATGACCGCCACCCCGCCGGTCTTCTTCTACAGCTTCCGCGGGACGCTGCCCGACCCGCCCTACGCCCCGAACGCGGCCATCTCGCTCGCGGCCACCGGCGGGGACCATGACGCGTTCTCGCTGGCCATCACCGGCGTCGAGCGCCTCGAGTTGGACGGCACCAGCGTGCCGATGCGCATGGGCGAGCCGGTGATGCTGCGCTGGACGCCGCCCACCGATGCCGCGAACTCACAAGTGCACATCGACCTCAACATCGCCAACCACGGCGGGACCCCGGGGCGCATCGACTGCGTGGTGCCCGACTCGGGCATGTTCGCGGTGCCCGCCGAGCTCATCGACCGACTGCTGACGAACGGGTTCTCGGGCTTCCCCAGCGCTGCCCTCACGCGGCGCTCGATCCGCTCGGCCGACATCGACCTGGGCTGCGTGCAGTTCGAATCGCGCTCCGCCGCGGTGTTCGATGTTGAGATCGACGGCCTGACCTCGTGCAGCAGCGACGATGATTGCCCCGAGGCGCAGATCTGCCAAGGCGACCTGACCTGCGGCTGATCGCCGCGCCGGAGAGAGACAATGCGAGCGATTCTTTTGATCAGCGCCCTGGTGGCGTTTGCGGGATGTGATGACGGCGGCAGCGCCACGCCCGATGTCGACGCGGCCATCGGCGGTGCCGGCGGCGAAGGCGGCGAAGGCGGTGCCGGCGGTGGTGCTGGCGGCGGCGAAGGGGGTGCGGGCGGTGCGGGCGGTGCGGGCGGTGCGGGCGGTGCGGGCGGTGCGGGCGGTGCGGGCGGTGCCGGCGGTGCGGGCGGTGCGGGCGGTGCGGGCGGTGCGGGCGGCGAAGGCTTCGGCGGTGCTGGCGGTGCGGGCGGCGAAGGCTTCGGCGGTGCTGGCGGTGCCGGCGGTGAAGGTGGCGAAGGCGGCGCCGCGCCCGATATGGGCATGGGCGCTGGCGGCGCCGGTGGTGGTCGCCCGCCCCGCGATCAAGGCGTGCCCGATGGGGCTCTCGGCGTCGATCCCGACGCGATGGTCATCCCCGACATGGCGATGCTCGTCGATGCCATGGTCGTGCCCGATATGGCGCCCCCACCGGCGCCCACGCGCATGAGCTTCTTCGTGACCAGCCTGGCCTCGATGCGCGAGTTGGCCGAGAGCCAGGACGGCTTCGGCGGTGATCTGGGCGGGCTCGAAGGCGCCGACGAGATCTGCCAGCTCATCGGCATCCGCGTCGGCGAAGGCCACAAGACCTGGCGTGCGTTCTTGAGCGCGACCACCGGCGCGGACGGCGAGGCGGTGCACGCCATCGATCGCATCGGCGACGGCCCCTGGTACGACGCCAACGATCGGCTGGTCTCGATGAACCGCGACGGCCTGCTCAACGAGCGCCCCGATGGTGACGCGCAGTCGGTCTCCGACCTGCCCGACGAGTTCGGCGTGCCGCTCACCGAGTACGGCGACGCCCACGACATCCTCACCGGGTCCGATCGAGACGGCCGCCTCGCAGACGACGACGGCGACTTCACCTGTAACGACTGGACGAGCAGCGATGGCCGCGTCGGCGCCCGGCAAACGACGGTCGGTCACTCGTTCCCACGCAACAACCGCAGCGGTCGGCATTGGATCTCGGACCACACGGTCCGCGGCTGCGCCCCCGGCGTGAACCTGATTCAGAACGGGGCTGGCGTGGGCGACTGCGTGGGCTGTTCGGGCGGATACGGTGGGATCTACTGCTTCGCGGTCCGCGAACTGGAGTAGTCCACAGGCCAGCGCGCTGACCGTGCTAATCTACGGTTGATGATTCAGGCCGCCGAAGACCTCCACCCGACCACCTGGCGCATGCTGCGTGCATTGCGCGCCGGGGTGCCCATCTCGCGCAATCGACACTTCGCGTTGTTTCAAGACGCCCATGTGCGTCGCGCGGTCGAGCTGCATCGCTTCTTGCGGTCGGTCGCCGATGACGTACGCCGATACGCCGACCATCTGACCGTCTCGGCGAGCCGGCCGCAGGAGGGCGAACGCGGCGCGCATGCCCTGCGGCTCGACTTCGAGCGCCTGCACGGGCGACGCACGGCCTACCTGACCGACTTTGAGCTGACGTTATTGGCGGAAGATTCGCCGCAGGTGGCGCAACTGCTGCGGGCCCGCATCTCGGCCGCGCGCTCGCCTGCGGCGGTGCCTAAGGCTGCCTCGCCGACAGACCCAGCTTCTGGCGGTGATAGCTGATCGGCTGATAGGTGCCGTCCACGCGCCGAATCACTTTGCCGCCCCGGTCGATGAGCACCCAGGTGGGCACCGTCGAAATGTCCAATTGTTCCGGCACGATGTTGTCGATGTCGACCCAGCCGCCCACGGGCAGCGCGGCGATCATGGCGTCGATGGTCTCATCGGCATCGGCGGCGATCACGACGCCGATGCCGACGCTGGGATCATCCTCGACCATGCGGCGCAACGTGCCCACGCTGCGCCGAGATGCGGGAGACCAGCCGGCCAGATAGGCCACTACGCAAAAGTCGGACTGGGCACAGGGCGTGTCGCCGAACGGCTGCAGCGCCGCCGTGTTCAGGCGCGTAGGCAGCAAAGCCCAGATGATGATCGCGATCGCCGCCACCGCGAAGGCCGCGACGAGACCGATGCGGTTGCGGCGGCGGGCCTGGGCGGCCTCGCCCATGACGACGAAGCCGATTGGCCGGCCCCGGCGCATCTCTTCGACCCGCTTGGCTGCCCGCGGTCGGTGTCCGGGCGTCGTCTGATCGGCCGTGCAGAAGTGGCATACGCGCACCTCGTTGGCGATCCGCTTCTTGCAATACCAGCAGCTGCGCATGCCGCATGTTTTCAGCGCGGGGGCCCTACGTCAACCGACCTACGTCAACCGGCTCGCCAGCCGCGCCCGCCGGTTCGATTCGCAGGCAGCCGGTCATCGCGTGATGCTCAGCCGCACAGGTGCTGCGCCAGGCGGGCAGCTCGAAGTAGTCCCACAGCCGCCCATCGAGCGGACAGACCTGCTCGCGCGCCGGCCAAGCCACCGGCTTGCCGTCCCGCGTGTCGATGACGGCGCCGTTCTCCATGGCCCACGCGACCTCGCCCAGCGAGCGGCCCTCGAGCAGATCGACGAGCGCCAGAAACCGCCCCTCCATCATGGGATCGAAGAAGTGCGTGCGGCGTCGGTAGATGACGGCGTTGTGGAAGCGCTCGGGCACCTCGATCAAGCCGTGCAGCCTCAGCCGCCGTGCGCACAGGGTCAGCAGCGTCATCACCTCGGCGCCCACGCCGCTCCCGGGGTGACGCTGACCGGGCAGCCGGGGACGCCGCGCGTCGAACGTCCGCCGCGAATCTTCGAGCGAGAGCCACTCGACCACAAGCAGCTCGGGGACGAAGCGCCGCTGCCACTCTGCGACACAGGGATCCGACGCCCCTTTGGCCCGCCGAAGCCGACACTCACAGACGAGCAGATCGTCGGCAAGCACCTTGAGATTATGCGTAAATTCATCGAGGTCGAACCGCACGACGAAGCGCGAATAGCCCTGACCGCGCAACGTATCGTAGACCCCGTACGCCTCAAGCGCGTGCTCGATGCCTTCGCGGGTATAAAACCCCAACAGGCGATCGGATTCACCGCCGAAGTCCGCGAGGATTGCGTCGTCATCTGCGCCCAGCAAGTCGGCCGGGAGGGTGCGTGCGATGCGACGAAAGCGCGCCTCGAGATCGTCTTGCTCGGTCGAGTCGCCCATCTCAGTCCACCCAATACTGCGCCATCAGCTCGGCGCACCAGGCCGGCTGGCGCACTGAACCGCGGGGCAGAAATTCGGCCATCACCGGCTTGAGGTCGAGCACGGGCGTGCCGTCGATGGCGTCGAGGCCGCAGACACGAATGACCCGCCCGCTGACGCCAAGCAGGCTGCAACTGCTGACGCCAATGCGGTTGGGCCGAGCGCGCGCGCGCTGAGCAAAGATGCCCATCTGTGGCCAGCCTGCGTTGTTGCGGGGATGGCGGGCGCCCATGGTCACCTGCGCCGGATCGACCTGATCGAACAGGTAGACCACCTCGAGGTGCGAGAACCCCTCAAGCCCCTGCAGGGCGGCCGCGTCGAAGCGGGCGTCGAGCTCGATCGTCGACTCCACGCTGCCCCAATTGTCGTCTTGCGCGGCCGGGCGAGGGCAATGGACGCGGGCCACGGGCTCGACGGTGAACTGCATGATTTGACCCCTGAGTGCGCGCGCTCAGCGCCGTGTTCGCAGCCTAGCACGGCGTCTGACGACTCGCGTCGGCCGACGAATTACGGTACGACAGACCCGACGCAGATCAGGAGACCTCAATGCCGGCTTTCGAGACCCTTACCCGTCACTTTGGCCGCATCGACGCGGTCGAAGGCGCCGTCGCCGTCCTGCAATGGGACGCAGCGGCCATGATGCCCACGGGCGGCGCCGACGCGCGCTCAGAGCAGCTCGCGACGCTGTCGGTGATTCGTCACGAGATGCTCACCGATCCGCGCCTCGCCGACTGGCTCGACGCCGCCGATGCTGAAGATCTCGACGCCTGGCAAACCGCGAACGTGCACGAAATTCGGCGCGCATGGCGCCACGCGAACGCCGTGCCGGCCGACCTGGTCGAGGCGATCAGCAAGGCGGGCAGCACCTGCGAGATGGCCTGGCGCACCGCCCGAAAGGCCAACGACTGGGAAGGCTTGCGCCCCAAGCTCGAGACCATCGTCGAGCTGGTGCGGCGCAAGGCGGCGATCAAGGCCGAGGCCCTGGGCACCTCGCCCTATGAGGCGCTGCTCGACGAGTTCGAGCCCGGCGGCAAGACCGAGTCCATCGACGCCGTGTTCGCCGACCTCGAGATCTTCCTGCCCGGCTTCATCAACGCCGTGCTTGAGAAGCAGGCCAGCGGCCCGAAGATCCAGCCGCTCGATGGGCCCTTCCCCGTCGAGGCGCAGCGCGCGCTGGGCCTCTCGATCATGAAGACGATGGGCTTCGAGTTCGACCACGGCCGGCTCGACGTCTCGCACCACCCGTTCTGCGGGGGTGTCGCCGACGACGTGCGCATCACCACGCGCTACGACGAGAGCGACTTCGTGCAGAGCCTGATGGGCGTGATCCACGAGACCGGGCACGCGCTGTATGAGCGGGGCCGCCCGAGCAAATGGCGCGGTCAGCCGGTCGGCCAGGCGCGCGGCATGAGCATGCACGAGAGCCAATCGCTGCTCATGGAGATGCAGGCCTGTCGCAGCCGTGAGTTCCTCAATTGGGCAGCCCCGCAGGTGCGCGCTGCCTTCAAAGGCGAGGGATCGGCCTGGGCCGCCGACAACCTGTACCGCGTCTACACCAAGGTCGAGCGCAGCCTGATTCGCGTCGACGCCGACGAGGTCACCTACCCGGCGCATGTGATCCTGCGCTACCGGTTGGAGAAGGCGCTGCTCACCGGCGATCTGAAGGTGGCCGACCTGCCGGGGGCCTGGAGCGAGGGCATGCTGGAGTTGGTGGGCGTCGCGCCCCCCGACAACGCGTCGGGCTGCATGCAGGACATCCACTGGATGGACGGCACTATCGGCTACTTCCCGACCTACACCCTCGGGGCGATGACCGCGGCGCAGCTTTTCGACGCCGCCTGCACCGCCGATTCAGACATCTTGCCGGGCATCGGCCGCGGCGACTTCTCGCCCTTGCTGGCCTGGCTGCGCCCCAACGTGCACGCCCTGGGCAGCAGCCTGTCGACCGACGACATCTTGACCCACGCGACGGGCCGCCCGCTCGACGCCGCCGTGTTCAAGGCGCACCTGACCCGGCGATACCTCGAAGGGTGAAGCGCGCGGTGAGCCCCCTGCTCTGCGTCGGCGGTCTCGCGGTTGTGCTCGCGGGCTGTGGCGGTCAGCGCGCCGCCCAAGTCGACGCCACCTATGCGTCGCAGCCGGGGCGCGCCGAGCTGGGCGATCCGAGCGCAGCGCGCGACGGTCAACGGGCGCCCGTCAGAACGAAGTCGCCGCTGCCCGACGGCTGGCCGCGCGAGCCCGTCGAGCCTTTGCCCCTGAAAAAGCGCGCGTGGTCGGTCATCGACGCGCACGATCAGGTCGCCCGCTTCGTGCGCGACTTCCAACGCCCCGGTACCCTCACGATCAAGTTGAGCACGCGCAAGGCGACGGGCTTCAAGGCGCGGGTGACGGTGCATGACAGCTTCGGCGGCGTGCTGTTTGAGGGACCGCTTGAGAAGGCCATCACCATCGGCCCCCGGCTGATCGTGCCGGGCACGCTGTACCTGCTCGTGCAGCGTGATGGCGGGCTGGCAGAGCTGGGCGTGCAGGCGAGCTTCAAGGCCGAAAAGTTC
>JBNMOZ010000016.1:0-21301 GCA_051276005.1 Bradymonadia bacterium
CGCCGGCGGCGTTGGCGGCGAAGGCGGCGACGGCGGCGCCGGCGGCGCAGGCGGCGAAGGCGGCGTTGGCGGCGAAGGCGGCGAAGGCGGCATGGGCGGCATGGGCGGCATGGGCGAAGGCGGCATGGGGGGCGAAGGCGGCATGGGCGAAGGCGGCATGGGCGAAGGCGGCATGGGCGGCATGGGCGGCATGATGATGCCTCGCGAGCCTGCTTGTGACGACTGGGTCGAGGCCGGCCCGCCCTGCCAAGCCGCGATCTACGACATCAAACTCCCCGAGCTGATCGCAGACGAGGTTGAGGTCACCGTCGAAGGCATCGTGACGGCCATCCGGTTCGACAACAACGGCGCGTTGAGCCACATCGTGCTGCAGATCGCCGAGGACAGCGACGCGTATGACGGCGCGCCATACAGCGGCGTGTGGATCTACACCGGCAACGCGATGGTCGACGCCAGCGCCGCACGTCGCGGTCAGCATTTGAGGATCACCGCGCGCACCAACACCTTCTTAGGCCAGCGGCAGTTGCAGGCGATCTCGGGCATCGACCTCATCGCGGCCGATCAGCCCGAGCCTGCCGCGACTCGGGTGCCCGTGGGCGACATCGCGACGGACGGCCCCCGCGCGGCTGCGTTTGAGGGTGTGCTCGTCACGGTCGAAGACGGCGAAGTGACCGTGGTCGACCCCGAGCCTGGCCAAGGCGACAACGCGCCCATCTTCGAGTTCCTCCTCGACGATCTGCTGCGCATCAACGACTACCTTTTCCAGATCTTCCCGCCGCCCCCGTTGGGGTCCGTGTTCCCGAGCATTACGGGGGTCGCGCGCTTCGCGAACGGCAACCACAAGCTCGAGCCGCGCACGGCCGACGACGTGGTGCGTGGGCCGGTTCGCCTGATCGGCCTCGCGCCGGCCGAGACGTTCATTGTCCTCGGCCAGGAGCTGCCGCCGCAGGATGCCAATGGCACCTTCTTGACCGTCGAGATCGATCAGCCGGCCCCTCAAGAGGGCGTGCGGATCGAGGTCGAGTTCGATGAGCAGTTCCTGCGCCTGCCCGAAAACGCCGACCATGTCATCGTGCCTTGGGGCAACACGTCCGCCGACGTGGCCCTGATCCCCCTCGCAATTCAAGATGACCTCGACGTCACCGTTCGCCTGGGTGATGTCGAATTTGGCGCGGTGGTCAACGTGCTCGAGGGCGCGCCCCTGCCCGAGATCATCACCGTCGGTGTGCCCGCGCAGCTGGTCGTGGGCGCGACCTTCAACCTCAACATCGGCATCGATCAGGTCACGCCTGAGCAGGGCTTCAACTTCGAGGTTCGGGTGATGCCCGAAGGCGCATTGCTGGGCGATCCGATCCCCTTCATGGATCCCGGCGCGCGCGAGTTGAGCAGCTTGTACACGGTCGGCATGCAGCCGGGACTCGTCACGATCCAGGTCAGCAGCCCGGCGATTCCGGGCGTCATGGGCATGGCTCAGGTCGAGATCGTCGGGGCGCTGCCCGGGGCCGGTCTGGTCATCAACGAGGTCGACTACGATCAGGTCGGCGGCGACACGATGGAGTTCCTCGAGCTCTATAACCGCGGCAACGCGCCGCTCCAGCTCGACCAGTTCGTGGTCGAGATGGTCAACGGCAGCAACAATATGGTCTACGGCACCTACCCGCTGGGCGACGCCGGCGGACAGATCTTCCCCGGCGGCTATCTGGTGATTGGCAGCGCGCTGGTGCTCGAGGGGCTGCCGGTCGACACGCTGCGGTTGGAGATGCCGAACAACGGCCTGCAAAACGGGCCCGACGGCGTGCGTATCGTCAACTTGGCTGGCGAGCGCGTTGAAGGCTTCTCGTATGAAGGCGTGCTGCCCGATGTGACCGAGGGCATTGGTTCAGCCGTGCAAGATGGTGGAGACGGCAGCGTCGGTCGATGCCCCAGCGGCATGGACACCAACGACAACGCGGCTGACTTCAGCTTCATGGCGATGACGTCGGCGGGCGCCGCGAACGCCTGCCCGCCTCCGATGCCCTGATCGCGACTTGGGCGAGCGGCGGCCTACGTCGGCTCGTCCAGGTATCGCTCGATGGCCTGGCTGATCTGCTGCAGGCCGTACCCCTGACGCACGACGACCCAGTCGATCCCAGATGCCTTGAGCGTGGGGATCAGGATGTCGGTCACCTTGTGCGAGATGAACCGCGCCAACAGAATCACAAAGCCCACTCGACCGCTCGTGATGCGCTCGGCGAGCGACTGCACGTGACGAATCTCGTATCCGCTGATCCACTCTAACCCGCTGAAACCCAGCGCGTCCTGAATCAGGGCGCGTCGTCGTTCACGCGTCTCGCCGCCCACCATTACGGCGAAGTGGCCGCGGGTGCGATCGAGGAATGGCCAATCGGGCGGCAGAAGGTCGTCAGGCAGCAGCTGACCATCGTCATCGTCATCGTCATCGGCCATCGCGGTGCGCACCGCTCGCCGCAGGCGCTTGAGGCTCTTTTCGCCCGTCAGCGCGTCCAGGCGCCCGATCAACAGCCGCACCAGGCGGGGATCTTCGGCGATCACGCCGGCAGCCAGCGCCTGGCTCGCGGCCTGGCGAACCTGGGCCGGATCCGGATGATCCTGGGCCACCACCCCTTGCAGCGCGTTGAGCGCAATCTCGGGGTTCAGCGTGGAGTCCACGGCGAGGTCAAGGCCGCCCAGCTCGGTGCGCAGCGTCTTCCACCAGAACTCCGCGTCAGAGATCCAGCTGCCGGTCTCGGGCTTGTGCAGACGGCTCAGGCCGGTCACCCAGCCCGGCTGATGGTCGCTGGAGAACTGGGTCAGACGAGCGAAATCTTTGCGAATTTGCCGTTCCAAGATCGCGCGGATGTTCGACGGCGCGTCCTCTTGCAGGGCCCGCAGTCGACACGCCACCAGCCCGATGAACGCGCGCTGAATATTGCGTGGATATTCGGCCCACGCGGCGAGCCGCTGCAGCTCTCGATCAAGGCTGGCGGCCTCTGCCAGCAGCTCGGCGTCGTCGGTCAACAGGCGCGGCTCGCCCAAGCGCGTCGCGATCTCTTGTGCCTGGGCGACGTCAAAGCCCGGATCCGGCGTTTCATCACCCCAATTGGGGTTCATGACGATGCGACTGATCTTGCTGATCGTCTCGAGATCGACCTCGGGCGCATCGAGGTCGAGGTCATCGAGCACGTCCTCGACGTCTTCGACAGGCGCCGGTTGAGCCGACGCCTCGCGGGCGGTCAAGTTGATCTGCCCGCCGCTCATCTGCCAGCGCAGCGCCAGCCGACCCCATTGCAACAAGAGCGCATCGCGCTCGGCACGCAGCTCGTCGAGCTCGCCCTCAAGCGCAGGAGCGGGCCCGAGCATGAGCTGGCCATGCAGGCTCGCGATGCGCGTCTGCAGATCGATCGCGGTTTGAGCGAGCGACGCGATATGCACGTCGAGCGAGGCGGGGGAGTCGGCCATCGTCAGCGACCGCCGAAGTCCGCAGGTTGCTTGGAGACATAGGCGGCGACCGCCACACCGAGGTCCTGGGTGAAGAGATGCCCGACGTTGTAGGTCGCGACGTACTCGAGGCCCCGATCGATGTCGGCGCGGCGCGCTTCGTTGAGCACCTGCTTGGCCCCCTGCACTGTGAGCGGCGCGTTCTGCGCGATCTCTTGCGCGATCTGCTCGGCGGCGCCATGCAGCGCGTCTCGATCGGGATGCACCGCGTTGACCAGCCCAATGCGCTCGGCGTAGGCCGCGTCGATGTCGCGCCCCGTGTAGACGAGCTCGCGGGTGTGGCCCGGACCAATGATCGCCGGCAGGCGCTGCAGCGTGCCCAGATCGGCGACGATAGCCAGCTTCGTCTCGCGCACCCCGAAGACGGCATCCGCGCTCGCGATGCGAATGTCACACGCCGCTATCATGTCGATCCCGCCGCCCAAGCACAGGCCGTGTACCGCGGCGATCACCGGTACGCGGCATCGCTCGATGGCGGTGAAGCCCGCTTGCATGCTGCGAATGAGGGCATGCAGTCGCCAAGCTTTTGATCCATCGGGTGCACCAGACGGCGCGGGCATGCGCGGCATCATGGCCATCAGATCGAGCCCGGCGGTGAACGCGCGCCCCTCGGCCGTGATGATGACCACCCGAACCGCGCTGCTGGTGTTGATCGCGTCAAACGTCGGCACGAGGGCGTCCCAGAACTCTGGGCCCATGGCGTTGAGCTTCTTGGGACGATTGAGCACGACGCGGGCGATTGGCCCATCGATGGTCAACTCGAGGCTCATGGGAGCTCCAGACGTTTGGGGATAGGCAGACTACCGGGCGCGGCCGGCAGTCTCAACAGCGGCGGTTTCAACAGCGTCGGTTTCAACAGCGGCAGTCTCACGGGGCGCAGGCCTACGGGGAGGAGGCTCAATCGCAGCGGGACCCGGCCGGGGCCGGGCGAATCAGCCGAAGGCGATGAACTCGAGGCGCTCCATCAGGTAGAGCAGCCGCAGCACCTCGTCTTCGGGCACGCTGGGATAGGTCAGCAGGGCCTGCACCAAGTCGTTGAGCGTTTGATTGCCCTGCACGAGTGGCCACAGGCGCGCTTGGATGGGCGTCAGCCCAAGGAGCTCTTTGACCAGGCGGCGGTGCAGATGGGTGCGAACGGGCATGTGCGCGCGGGCGTCGACATACCGTTGAATCTGCTCAATAGGGACCTGCGTGCCGATGGCCTCATTGATGACCGTGTAGGCGTTGAGCTCCAGGGGCAGAATCTGGATGGTCGTCTGCTCGTCGGGGAAGAAGGCGTAGACCCCCTTTGTCCAGCTGAACAGCTCGATGAGCTTGGCCTTGACGTGATCGCCGAGGGCCTCGAACAGGTCGCCCGCGCTGATGTGGTTGGCGTTTAGCAGCGCGTCGCCGAGCCGACCCTGGAAGTCGGAGATGCGCGCCAGGCCTTCGTTCAGTTGCGGGCGGGTGATCAAGCCACGCTCAACAAGGTACTCACCGAGCAGCTCATCGCGGGCCGTGCTGGTGACGTACTCGGGTCGGCCCGTGCGCCAGTAGATCTCTTTTTGGCGCCCGTCGCACGCGATCAGCATGCGGCCGGTGGCCCGCGTCGCCGCGTAGCGATACAGCAGCCGCGGAAAATCGTGCAGGCTGAAGCGCCCCGAGAAGAGCGGCGTCTTATCGCGAGACCCGTCGGGCGCTTCGCCATGGAGCACGGCGGCCAAGGTGCGCGATGAGCGAAACGGGCCGTCGTCGATGCTGACGAGATCGCCGCTGTCGAGCGCACCGGAGTCGAGCAGCTGCATGACGGCCGTCAGGCCCATGGGCTCGGTGACCTGTCCTGCCTGCCGACGCACGCGGAAGACGCTGTCGCGCGTGTATTCCAGCGCGTTGCTGACCGGCACGGGCGGAAAGTGCGTCGCCGGCTCATCGCTGTCTGGATCGGGCACATCGCCGACCATCTTCTCGATGGCGTCTCGCCGTGTGGCCTCTTCTTCGATCTCCTTGGCGAAGACCGAGCGCATGAAGTGGCGCATGTCGCCGGATGCGATGCGCTGCTTGGCCTCGAACAGCAAGTCGGCCAGCGCCTCATGAAACTCGGCGGCCGTCTGGTACCGATTCTCGGACTCGCGGGCCAGGGCCCGGCGCAAGATTCGGCGCAGGCCGCCGGAGACGTCACTGGCCAACTCGTCGATGGCGTCGTCGGTCTCGCAATCGCGGACCATCACCATCGTCTCAAGGTCGGTGTCGCCCTTGAACAGGCGGTTCATGGCCAGCATCTCGTACAGGATGATGCCCACGCCAAAGAGGTCGGAGCGCTGATCGACCGACTTGGCGGTGATCTGCTCGGGGCTCATGTAGCCCAGCTTGCCCTTCATCGTGCCCGAGTGGGTCTGCTCTTGCTCGCGGGCCAAAGCCTTGGCGACGCCAAAGTCGCCCAGCTTCACCGTGCCGCCGTAGTTGATCAGCACGTTGGACGGCGAGACGTCGCGGTGGATGATGTTGAGCAGGTCGCCGCGGGCGTCGACGGCCGTATGCGCCGCTTCGAGAGCCCGCAGGATCTCCATCGAGATGTGAATGCAGAGCTTCTGGGGCACCCGAATGCGCAGGTGCGTGCAGCGAATCAGCAGGTTCAGCAGGTCTTTACCGGCGACATACTCCATGGCGATGAAGTACTCGCGGCCGACGGCGCCCAAGTCGAAAATCTGAACAATATTGTTGTGTTGCAGAGTGACGGCGAGCTTCGCTTCGTCGATGAACATGCGGACAAAGTCATCGTTGTCAGCGAGGTGCGGCAAGATCTTCTTGATGACCAGCTCTTTTTGGAAGCCAGCCGCCCCGAAGCGCCGAGCGCGAAAGATCTCTGCCATTCCGCCCACTCCGATCCTATCAAGGAGCAGGTACTTGCCGAATGTCCTCGGTCGAGTCGTCAACGCGTTCTCATTTAAATAAGCACTTACCTACTTTCGCATACCCGTTCGGCGCAGGGCAACTCTGTGTCGGTGCAATCGCCGCCCGAACGGGCTTGTGCACCGGATAAGCCGACGAACTCGGTCCGTCAGCGGTCACTGAGGGCGCGATGGTTGATCATCGCGCCCGAGAGCAACTAGGTTTGCGCGCTTTTGTACCTGCTCTGTGGCGGCTCTTCTCGCGGCTCTTCTCGCGGCTCTTCTCGCGGCTCTTCTAGCCGCCCTTCGAGCTGCCCTTCGAGCTGCCCTTCCAGCTGCCCTTCTACCTGTATGCGCCGCAGAACCGGCGCGGGAGGCTCTCAATGCGTATGGCAACGCCACCCGACGCGACTCGGACGCTCATCATCGGCGCCGGCTTAGCCGGCCTGTCTTGCGCGCTGCACTCTGCCGGCGACGCTGTGATCGTCGAAAAAAGCGACATCGTGGGCGGCAAGGCGCGCACGGAGTACATCGACGGCTTCATCTTCGATGTGACTGGCCACTGGCTGCACCTGCGCGACGCGAAGATCCGCGCGCTGATCTTTGAACTGCTCGGTGAAGACCACTTCGAGCAGATCGATCGCATCAGCCGCATCTGGTCGCATGGCGTCTATACGCTCTATCCGTACCAGGCCAACGTGTATGGGCTGCCGCCGCAGGTCATCAAAGAGTGCGTGATGGGCGCCATCGAGGCCGACCGCCGCAGGCCCGCCGAGATCAAGCTCGAGGACGAGCCGGAGAACTTCGCCGACTGGATCCGCTTCTACTTCGGCGACGGCATCGCTGAGCATTTCATGGTGCCGTACAACCAGAAGTTGTGGGGCGTACCGGCCGAGTCGATCACAAGCCGGTGGTGCCAGCGCTTCGTGCCGCGGCCCGATCTCGAAGACATCGTCGCGGGCGCGGTGGGCTGCAACGCCGAGAAGATGGGCTACAACGCCTGGTTCTTGTACCCGCAAAAGGGCGGCATTCAGAGCGTGCCCGAGGCCATCGCCGACGCCGTCGGTCGCGAGCACATCTACCTGGAGCGCGCCTTCGAGGCGGTCGATCTGGACGCGAAGACGGCCGTTGTCGACGGGCAGAGCATCAAGTTCGAGCACCTGGTCAACACCATGGCGCTGCCCGACTTCCTCGATCGCATCACCAGCCCGGTGCCGGACGCGGTCAGAGCAGCGCGCGCCAAGCTCAAGGCCACCGAGACGCATTACTTTAATGTTGGCGTCAAAGGCCCTATCAAGCAGCCGGATCATTGGATCTACGTGCCCGAGTTGGAGTGGCCGATGTACCGCGTCGGCGTGTTCAGCAACGCGCTGTCGGCCATGGCGCCCGCCGGGCACGCGTCGCTGTACGTCGAGCTGTCGGATCGCGACACGCCGCCGGCCGAGCTTGAGGCGAAGGTCGCCGAGGGCCTCGTGGCGATGGACCTGATCGATGACGTGGCGCAGGTGCTCTTCATGGCGCATCGGGTGATCCCGCACGCTTATGTTGTCTATGACTTCAACTATCACGACAGTGTCGCGGTGATTCACGACTGGTTGGCCCGCGTCGGCGTGCAGAGCATCGGGCGCTATGGACAGTGGAAGTACAGTTCGATGGAAGACGCGATGATCGACGGCCGCATCGCGGCTAAACAGTTATCGGCGACACAGTTATCGGAGGACGCGTGAGCAGCGTAGAGAGCGGATCGACAGACACCGGACGGGCAGGCAGGCAGGGCGAGACGCCAGACGTCTCCATCGTCATCCCGGTCTACAATGAAGAGGGCATCATCTCGGCCGCTTTGGCCGACCTGACCGAGAAGCTCGCCGATGTCGAGTGGACCTACGAGATCATCGTGGCCGAGAACGGGTCCGTCGACGAAACCGTGGCCATCGCCAACCACTTCGCCGAGCGGCATCCCGAGGTACGCACCTTCTCGATCGGCGAGCCGAACTACGGCAAAGCCCTCAAGCAAGGCATCTTGCAGGCGCGGGGCGAGTACGTCATCTGCGACGAGATCGACCTGTGCGACACCAACTTCTACCGCATCGCGTTGAGCCGGTTGAAGAATGAGGGCGTCGACTTCGTGGTGGGCAGCAAGCGCGTACAAGGCGCCCGTGACCGCCGCCCGGCCTACCGCCGCGCCGCCACCCAGATCCTCAACGGCATGCTGCGCGTCTCGGTGGGCTTCAAGGGCACCGACACCCATGGCCTCAAAGCGTTTCGGCGCGAACCGCTGATGCGCATCGTCAACGACTGCGTGGTCGACAAAGACATGTTCGCCAGCGAGCTGGTCGTGCGCGTGCATCGCGACGGGGGCATCGAGTGGGCCGAGGTGCCGATCGATCTGATCGAGAAGCGCCCGCCGTCGATCCACCTGTTCAGGCGGGTGCCCAACGTGTTGAAGAACATGGTGCGCCTGACCGCGATCATTCGATTTGGGCGTGATCTGAAGTGATGCGCACCGCTGCGGTTGGCGTCGATGTTGACCACCTCAAGCACTACTACCGCATCCATGGGTTCGACGAGTCGTCGGCCACTGAGGCGGCGTGGGCGGTGGGCGTGCCGCGCTTCATCGACCTGTTCGCTGAGGTCGGCATCCCCGCGACCTTCTATTGTGTGGCTGAAGACCTGGACGTGCTCGGCACGGCCGATCGGCTGCGCGCGGCGGTGGCGGCCGGCCATGAGATTGGCAACCACTCCTGGCGGCATCGCTACGACCTGATTCACATGGATCCAGTGGCGCGGCGGGCCGAGGTCGAAGAGGGACGCAGCCGTCTCGAAGCGGCGGCGGGTGTGCCGGTCGTCGGGTTTCGCGCGCCGGGCTACAACACCACTGCCGACCTGCTCGCCGACGTCGTCGCCACCGGGCACACCTACGACTCGAGCTTGTTTCCCTGCGTGCCGTACTACACGGCCAAGGCGATGGTCATGGGGCTCATGCGGGTGCGCGGTCGTCGCAGTCAGAGCGTCCTGGTGCCGCCCGCGTTCTTGACCGGGCCGCGCACGCCCTATCGCATCAACCCGGCGGTGCCGCATCGGCGCGGGGCGGGGCTGATGGAGTATCCGATCAGCGTGGCTGCCGGTGTGCCGCTCATCGGTACGGCGTTCACCGCGATGGGTCGGCGAGCCTCACTGGCCGCGACGGCGTTGGCGTTGCGTCTTCACCGCCACGTCACCCTCGAGTTTCACGCCGCTGACCTGCTCGCGGTCAAGGATGACGGGCTCGATCACCGCTTGACCGTGCAGCCCGATCTGCGGGTTTCGGTCGCGCGCAAGCGTCGGATCTTCAGGGATGTGCTGCGCATGGTCGCGGCCCGCGCGAGGGTCCGCCGCCTTGATGAGATGAGCCAGTCCAGCTGAGCTGACCCGCCAAGCTGACCGACCTCAGTCGACCAGCTGGGTCTTGACCTGCACCTCACCATGCAGCGTGCGATGCACCGGACATTTGTCGGCGATCGCCAAGATGCGCTGCCGCTGATCGGCGTCGAGCGGGCCGTGCAGATGCACTTGGCGCTCGATGACGTCGACCCCATCCACCTTGGTATGCGTCAACTCGACGGCGGCCTCTTCGAGGGGCCAGCCCTTGCGCGCCGCGTACATGCCCATCGTCATCGAGGTGCACGCGCCCAGCCCGGCGAGCAGCAGATCGTAGGGCGTCGGGCCCGTCGCGTCGCCGCCGACCGACTTGGGCTCATCGGCGAAGAACGTGGCCCCGCCCGCGTGCACGATCTGCTGGAACTTGCCCCGGCCGGTGCTCTCGACCCGGACGGCATCCTTGGCCGTCCCGTGCTCGTGCGTGTCGTCGGGCACGTAGTTGCTCGCCCATGCCGCGAGCACGGTGGCGGCATAGTCAGCGTCGGCGCGCTTGGTCAGCAGATGGTCGGCGCGATCGAGGCTGATGAAGCTCTTGGGGTGCTTGGCGGTCGAGAAAATCTGCCGCGCGTTGTCGACGCCCACCAGCGTGTCGATGGGCGAGTGCATGACTAGCAAGGCGCGCCCGAGGCCCGAGATACACGCGGTGATGTCGCGTTGGGTCACGTCGTCGACGAACTGCTTTTGGATCGTGAACGGGCGCCCGGCGAGCTTCACTTCGGCCTCGCCGTGGGCCTCGATGGTCTCCAGATGCGCTTCGAACAGGTGCTTTACGTGCGCCGGGTCGAAGGGCGCGCCGAGGGTCGCGACGGCTTTGACCTCAGGAATATCCTGGGCGGCGGTGAGCACTGCGGCCCCACCCAGGCTGTGGCCGATCAGGATCGTCGGCGCAGCGTATGCGCCCCGCATATGCGCCGCGGCCATCTTCAAGTCTTCGACGTTGCTTGAGAAGTTCGTCGCGGCGAACTCACCCTTGCTCTGCCCGAGGCCCGTGAAGTCGAAGCGCACAACCGCGATGTCGCGGGCGGCCAGGGCGCGGGCGATGCGGCCCGCAGCGGCGATGTCCTTGCCGCATGTGAAGCAGTGGGCGAACAGGGCGAAGGCCCGGGGTGGGCCCGCGGGCGCATCCAGACGACCGGCGAGCGTCTGACCATTGGCGCCGGCGAACTCGAACTTCTCGCTGTACATCTCGGACTCCAGCCATCTGCGCTTGAAAGGCTACGGGTGGGCTACGGGTGGGCTACGCGGCTCGGCGGTCGCGGTTACTGGCGGCGGTGACTCGGGCGGCCGCGCGTCGCGTCACTCTTCGCGGCGAGTGAGGAAGTCGGCCAGCCCGCCGCGCACCGGATCGCTGATCACGATGGTGAAGAGCAGCCCGCTCGCGAAGCCGATGAACAGCGCCGCCGTCGTGTCGACCAGGTAGATTTCGGTGTTGAGCAACAACCCCAAAATCGGCAGCGCGATGGTCACCGCCATATAGCCGACGGCGAGCACGGCGCGGTCGGGACGCCGCTTCGCAGCGATCGCGGTGGCACCCGCGCTGAGCACGGCCGTGATCGCAAATGCCGGGATTGCTTGCCCCGCCGGCAGCCAACTGCGGCTCGCCGACATCGCGATGAACAGGCTGATAAAGCAGATCAGCAACACGTACGCGCTGAAGCGCACCGACTCGCTGCGGCCAACGGCGCGGGCATGGTCCATCGCGTTGAGGAAGGCGACGCCCATCAGCAGCAGCGCCAGCGCGGTGCCGATGACGTAGAACGGCATCACCCGCGCCATCTCGAGCACCTTGAGATCGAGGGCTTCGGGCGCCAGGTTCGGGTGATACAGCGCCGCGACTTCATGCACTTCATGCGCATCGCAGCCCAGCAGCCCCATGATCACAATAGACAATAGGCCGAGGGCTGCCGTGCGCATCATGACGGGGGGTCGCGCCGACGCGTCATCGTCGAGAGCGTCATCGTCGAAGCCTCATCGGCGAACGCCGGTCAAGATGCGATCGTGCCCGCTCAAGTCGGTGTGCAGCGCGGTGTCGGTGAAGTCGGGGTGACTGGCGAACAACGCCAGCGCCGCGGGGCCTTGATCGAAGCCGATCTCGAACATCAACGCGCCGCCGGGCATGAGCCGCTCGGCCGATTGCGCGATGAGCGGTCGAATCAGCGCGAAGCCGTCTGGCCCGCCGTCGAGCGCCATGCGCGGCTCGAAGTTGAGGACGTCGGGCATGAGCGTGTCGACCTGCGCGCTGGCGATATACGGCGGGTTGCTCACGATCAGATCGAGCGGGCCCTCCACCGCGCTGAGCAGGTCGCTGCGCTGAAGCTTGACGGGCGACTCCAGCGCGTCGCGGTTGGCCTTGGCCACCTCGAGCGCGTCGGTCGAGGTGTCGACGGCCAAAATCTGCAGATCGGGCCGCTCCGATGCCAGCGCCAACGCAATACAGCCGCTGCCGGTGCCCACGTCGACCACCTTGGCCTGAGGGCGGCCCTTGAGGAAGGCGAGGGCGCGCTCGACGAGCTGCTCGGTCTCGGGGCGGGGGATCAGCACGCGGCTGTCGACCTTGAGATCGAGGCTCCAAAAGCCACGCTCGCCGGTGATGTAGGCGGCGGGTTCATGCTTGCCGCGGCGCTGCACCAGGCCCCGAATGCGGGTGAGCTCCTTGTCGGCCAGCGGCTTGTCATGCTCGGTATAGAGCTGCAGCCGGGTGATACCCAGGCCGTGCGCGACCAGCAACTCCGCGTCAAATCGCGGGTTCTCTAGCCCCTTGTCGTCGAAGTAGCTTCGCGTCCAAGCGAGCACTGATCCGATGGTCCATTCCTTTGCCACTGATGCTTCGTGCTCCTGATTTTGAGTGCAGACTCAGTCTTGCCGCGCCTTGCGGGCGTAGCGGCGGTTGAACTTGCCGGCGTCAAAGGCCTTTGAGAAGAGCTTTCGGCAATCACCCGCGTCAACGCAGGCCCGCAGCTTGCCCATCGGCAGCCGCTCGAACCGCTTTCGCGTCAGCTTGATCGCCAAGAACGGCTTGACCTTGTCCTTCTTCGTGCTCTTGCGCCGGCCCTTCTGATCGGGGCGGATGACCTCGTGAAAGACGAGCAGGACCTCTTTAATTTCGGGTCTCTCCGAGAATACGGCGCGCACGCCCTTGCTGTACTGGTTGCGCCCGAAGACGAACCACTTCACCGCACGGGTGACGATCTCGGTGTCGCTCAGCTTGCCGATGGGGTGCCAGAGGTTGAGCCGAATTTGGCCCCGCTTGATGTCGACCTTTTCAGACGGATGCCGCATGGGCGGCAGCACCATATACAGGCCCATCATCTCTTCGATCTTCACCTTGAGCGCCGCCTGCGCGTCGCCCTTGTAGAAGGCCTCGAGGTTGGTCTGCGCCGGGTTGCGGGCCGCGAAGGCGGGCAGCGCGATGAGCAGAGCGAGCGTGGCGAGCAATGAGTGGCTTCGCATCAGCCGTCTCGCTCACGGCGCAGGTCGCGGCCCATCAGATCTTTGAGAGCCTGCGCGGGCGGCTTCTCTTCGTAGATGATGCGGTAGACCTCGCGGCAGATCGGCATGTCGACCTTCTCGCGTTCGGCCAGGTCGTAGGTGCTCTTGGCGGTCTTGACGCCCTCAGCCACCTCGTTCATCTCGCCCAAAATCTGGGTGAGCGTCTTGCCCTCGCCCAGTTGCACGCCCACGTGGCGGTTGCGCGAGAGCCCACCGGTGCAGGTGAGCACCAGATCGCCCATGCCCGAGAGGCCCGCGAGGGTCATCGGGTTGGCGCCCAGGCGCACGGCCATGCGGCCGATCTCGGCGAGCCCGCGGGTCAGCAAGGCCGCGCGGGAGTTGTGCCCCAAGCCCATGCCGTCGGCCACCCCGGCCGCGATGGCGATGACGTTCTTGAGCGCCCCGCCCAGCTCGACGCCGGTGACGTCTTCGGTGGTGTAGCTGCGAAACCAGGGCGCGCAGAAGGCGGCTTGCACCCGGTGGGCGACGTCGTCGAAGCGCGCCGCGATGGTCACGGCCGTCGCCATCTGCAGGATTGTCTCGCGGGCGAAGCTCGGGCCCGACAAGAACGCCAAGTCGCCCCGCTTGGCGCGGGGGATCACGTCGAGCAGCACGTCTTCCATCGTCTGCAGCGTGCCGTTCTCAATGCCCTTTGCCGCGCTGACGATGGGCGCGTCGATGGGAATCAGCGGCGCGGCCTCGGTCATCACCCCGCGCATCGCGTGGCTGGGCACGACCACGCAGACCAGCTCAACATCGGCCAGCGCCTCGGCCATGCTTGTCGTCGCGACGATGTTCTTCGGCAGGTCGAGATCGCTCTGATAGCGCGGGTTGCGATGCAGGGTGTTGATGCCCTCGGCGACCGCTGCTGAGCGGGCCCAGAGGCGCACGGGGCCCTTGTGGGCCAACACGCTCGCCAGCGCCGTGCCCCAACTGCCTCCACCGATTACTGCAGTCGTCATGTGCGCCTCGCCGCTGGTTTATGGCAGCTTACCCGCATGGCGCGCCGGTATGAAGGCGGGCTGAGAAATCGGCCCGGGTGCACATTCGCGGGTGCGCTGGCTTCGGGTTGGGTTGCCCCCGGATCGCACGCCCGCTTGACAGAAGCCGCGGGGTTCGTCAGGTTGTCCCCGCTACTGAATGAGCATTCATTCATAAACGCGCGCGGAGTAGATCGTCATCGCCAGCCCGGCCACCAGTGACAAGCGCCAACGCATCATGGACGCGGCCATTCAGGTCTTCGCGGCCAAGGGCTTCTATGGCGCGCGCATCAGCGATATCGCCAAGGCGGCCAGGGTCGCCGACGGCACGATCTACCTGTATTTCAAGAACAAAGACGATCTGCTGATCAGCCTGTTCGAAGACCGGATGGAGGGCATCGTCGCCCGCTTCCGCAGTCGGATCACCGATGAGTCCAGCGCCGTCGCGCGCTTGCGTGGCTTCATCGATCAGCACCTGCAGATGGTCGCCGAACAGCCGACGCTGGCCGAAGTGCTCACCCGTGAGCTGCGGCAGTCGGCCAAGTTCGTGCGCGAGTATCGCGCGCCCAAGTTCAGCGAGTATCTGGACTTGATCGAAGAGATTGTAGAGTACGGCCGACAGACGGGTGAGTTCGCCGAGGGCATCGCCCCCAAGGTACTCAAGCGTGCCTTGTTCGGGGCCCTCGACGAGGTCAGCCTGCACTGGGTCACGAGCCGCCGTAAGTCCTATACGCTAGAGACGGCGGCCGAAGAAATTTGGAGACTCTGCGCGCAGGGCATGCTGCGCCAGCCACCGAGGAGCACCCCTTGAAGATCCTGGTCACCGCGAAGCGGGTCACCGACCCCGACTCCAAGCTGTCGCTGACGTCTGACGGTCAAATCGACTACGACGCCGTCGATTTCAAGATGAACCCCTTCTGCGAGATCGCAGTCGAAGAGGCCATCGCAATCGCCGAGGACGCCGATGACGCCGAGGTCGTCGTCGTGGCCATCGGTGAAGAAGAGGCCACCAAGGAAATCCGAACGGCGCTCGCCATGGGCGGCAACCGCGGCATCCTGGTCGAATGCGAAGAAGACGGGCTCGACTCCGACATCATCGCGCGCATCTTGCAGAAGATTTGCGAGGACGAGGAGCCCGATCTGGTCATCCTCGGCAAGCAGGCCGTCGACGGCGACAGCAACCAGGTCGGTCAGCTTTTGGCCGAGTACATGGGCTGGCCGCAGGCGACCTTCGCCTACAAGTTCGAGCTCAACGACGACGAGAGCGGCGCGACCGTTCAGCGCGAAGTCGACGGCGGCGTCGAGACGGTGGAGATCACCTTCCCCGCCGTACTGACCACCGACCTGCGCCTCAACGAGCCGCGCTACGCCAGCCTGCCGGGCATCATGAAGGCCAAGCGTAAGACCCTCGACGTCATCGACCCGGACGACCTCGACATCGACATCGAGGCGCCCAAGGTGTCGGTGGTCAGCCTGGCCATGCCGGAGTCGCGTAAGTCGGGCCAGATCGTGGCCGACGTCGACGCCCTGATCAACAAGTTGGCGAACGAAGCCAAGGTCATCTGAACCCTCGTCCAAGGAGAACGAACATGAGCAAGATCATCGTTTTGGCCGAGCAGCAGTTCGGCGAACTGGCCAACGCCACCTTCAACGCCATCGGCGCAGCCCAGCAGCTCGCCCAAAAGATCGGCGGCACCTTCGACATCGCGATCGCGGGTCAGGGCATCGCCGGCTTGGCGAGCAAGCTGAGCGGCTTTGGCGCTGCCGCGGTCTACGTCCTCGAGGACGCCGCGCTTGAGAACTACACCGCCCAGGCCTACGCCCAGGCGTTCGGCACCGCCGTGACGGCCGCGGGCGCGACCTTCGTCATCGCGCCGGCGACGAGCATCGGTAAGGACTGCACCCCGCGCGTCGCCGCCCGCCTCAAGGCCGGCATGGCGAGCGACGTCGTCTCGATCAACGGCTCGGCCACCGAGTTGACCTACGATCGTCCGATGTGGGCCGGCAACCTCATGGGCCGCGTCAAGATCAACACCGCGATTCAGGTGCTGACCGTGCGCCCGACGGAGTTCCCGACGGCCGCCGCCGGCAGCGCCAGCGCCGTCAAGTCGATCGCCGCGGGCATCGACGCGAGCAGCATCCGCATGAAGTGGGTCAAGCTCGATTCGGTGAAGTCGAGTCGCCCGGCCCTGACCGACGCGTCGGTCGTGGTCGCCGGTGGCCGCGGCCTCAAGGAGCCCGAGAACTTCGAGAAGGTCCTCGCGCCGCTGGCCGATCATCTGAGCGCAGCCATTGGCGCCACCCGCGCCGTGGTCGACGCGGGCTGGGTCCCCAACGACTGGCAGGTCGGCCAGACCGGCAAGGTCGTCGCGCCCAACCTGTACATCGCGATGGGCATCTCGGGTGCCATCCAGCACCTCGCCGGCATGAAGGGCAGCAAGACCATCGTCGCCATCAACAAGGACGCCGAGGCGCCGATCTTCCAGGTCGCCGACTACGGCCTCGTGGCTGACCTGTTCAACGCCGTGCCCGAGCTGACCGAGAAGCTCAAGAACCGCTAGCCCACAACCTGGCGCCTGGCCCTGGCGGCTCCTGGACCCGGCTCAACGGCGCCGAGCTGCCCGCTCGGACGCCGCCCCCGTCAAACCCCACCCATCTATTCGTTACAGGCGGCTCAGCAGCTCCACGAGCAGCGCGACGCCGTAGCCTGTCCCGTACTCGCCTTCGCCCGCCGGCCCTGCGATGTCGAGGTGCAGCCACTTGCCGGCGTAGTCGCCCATATGCTCGCCGATGAACTGGCCCGCGCAGGCGCTGGACGCGTTCATGCGATCCTTGACCGAGTTCTTCATGTCGGCGAAGGGGCTCTTGAACTCGCGCCGGAAGAACTCGGGCACGTACGGCAGCGGGTGCACCAGATCGCCTGAGCGTCGGCCGGCTTCGACCGCGGTGCGCTCCAAACCATCGTCATTGCAGTAGCAGGCGGCGTGGCGCCGGCCGGTCGCGACCAGCTGGGCGCCGGTCAACGTGGCCAGGTCGATGATGATCTCGGGGTTGAGGTGCTTGACCGCGTAGGCCATGCCGTCGGCGAGCACCAGCCGGCCCTCGGCGTCGGTGTTGTTCACCTCGACGGTGCGGCCCGAATACATCGTCAAGATGTCGTCGGGGCGCGTCGAGTCGGGGCCTACGCTGTTCTCGGCGATGCACAGCAGCGCGTCGATGTGGTGGTGGGTGTTGGTGCGGCAGAGCGCGGCGAAGGCGCCCAGGACGGCCGCTGCGCCGCCCATGTCGGCCTTCATGCCGGGCATGTTCGTCTTGCCTTTGATGGACAGGCCACCCGTGTCGTACACGATGCCCTTGCCGATCAGCGTGATGCGCCGGCCTTCGCCGGGTCGGCTCATCATGACGAGCGCGGGGCCCTTGGTCGCCGCCTTGCCCACGCCCCAAAGACCGCCGAAGCCGCCCTGGCCCAGCGCGATGCCTTCGATCACGGTCACCTCGCCGCCCACGCGCGCCGCGGTCTCGCGGGCGACGTCGACGAACGCCTCGGTGTCGAGCTCTGAGGTGGGCGCGTCGACCAGGCGCGCGGCGAAGCGCACCCCTTCAGCGACCGCCGTGACCTCGTCGAGATCGACGGTGCCGCCGTCGGTGGGGATGACGCCGACGTGGATGATGCGGCGGCGCTTGCTGGCCATGCTGGTCTTGCGGGTGTACGCCGGCAAGGCGCGGCCGACGGCGCAGGCCGCGGCGATGGCTTCGTCGGCGGTGCCCACCGCGACCAAAATGGCGATCTTCTCACCGCTGGGGGTGGCGCGGCGCACGATGGCGCTGATGGCATCGGGGCGGGTGGGGCAGTTGTGGCGCGATGCGCGGGTGGGCAGGATGCCCGCGCCGATCTGCCGCACGTCGCCGTCCGTATACAGATCGCGCGTGATGCCCATATCGCCCGGTTTGGCGTCGGCGATCATCGCGGCCCAAGCCGGGCGGGCCGACTCGGGGATGCAGGCAGTGACGACGTCGGCCTTGAGGTTCGCGGGCGTGCCCAGAATGAGGAGCCCCGTGGCGCCCTTGAGGGCACCTTCGGGCGTATTGAACTGAATCTCGGTCTTCATCGGTCCTCCGCGACTGTGTCGCTTGGGCCGGCTATGCCGGCATCGACGGGGCGTGAATCCCCCTCGAGCACCCCCCACGCTCGATGGCTTGCGCGCTCGCGCGATGCCGACCCTCAACATTTGTTGAGGACTCGATCCGTGCCAAAGCTGGAAGGGGCAACTGAATTAAGAAGCCGGCCGACTTGAGGCCAGCCAAATTGAAATGCCGCTGAGGCGGTGCTTGATGCCGAACTCGTTGATGGCTGGCGATTTGGTGCCGAGCCACGTGATGCCGAGCTACTTGATGCCGAGCAGTTGCACGTCGAAGATCAGCGTCGCGTCGGGCGGGATTACGCCGCCGGCGCCCTTGCTGCCATACGCCAAGGACGGCGGGATGGTGAGGCGACGCTTGCCGCCGACCTTCATCGTCTCAAGGCCCAGCTCCCAGCCCTTGATGACCATGCCCTTGCCGTAGACGAACTCGAAGGGCTCGCCGCGGTCGAGGCTCGAGTCGAACTTGGTGCCGTCCATCAGGCGCCCGGTGTAGTGCACCACGACGGTCTGGCCTTTTTTGGGTGAGGGGCCAACGCCCACTTCGATCTCTTCAATTTCCACGTCCGGACCTGCTTTCGCTGACTTTGAGCGTTTGTGATCGCCGTACCGCGCGCGGACCATCTGGCCCAACTCACCGTCGTATTCGATCACGAAGATATCATCGTGCGCGTCGCGAGCGACCTTGACGCCGGCGTTGATGCCAAACGCCTTCGCGAGCTCATTGAGCGCGCCCGCGTCGGCCACGATCAGCACCGATCGGTCGCGGTAGCCGTTGCTGATGCGACGGACCATGTCTTGGGCGAAGGTGTCATCGATCGCCACCGACTCGGTGGGGATGTTGAGCATGGCGGCGACCGGATCGGCCGTCTCTTTGGTGCGCAACGTGTCGCTGGTGATGATCGTCGAGAGGCGGGTATCGGACAGCGCCTTGGCCAGCGCCGCCGCGCGCGTCTTTCCAGCCTCCGAGAGATGCGGATCGTCGGGGTCGGCAGTGATTTCGGCGTGGCGGACCATGACGACGGTCGCAGTGCCACCACACGCGAGGAGCATGGATCCGAACAGAAAGGTAAACAGAACGCGCATTTGGGAGATCCTCGAACGAAGCAGGGGAGTCATCAGGGCGGCAGAGTACCTTAGAAAGAGTCCCAGCGCGCAGGGATTGGAGTGCAGGCCTTCGCCGCAGTCTGCGGCTGCCTTTGGCCGGCCTGCACCGCTGGCGAGACGAACGCGGTGAGGAGGAATGTCGGCGCCCGAAGGGGTCAATCACGAGCACTGCGACTTTGAAGGAGTCTTTAACGCGATGCCACGCCCCGAGGCTCAAGAATCGCGTCGATCACTTTGCCGTCGAGTCCCTCGGGCGGGTCGATCTCGAGCAGCTCGCAGATGGTCGGCACCAGATCGATGGCCTTGGGCTGCGTCGCCATCGACCCGGGCTTGATGCGATGGCCCCACGCGCGAAAGATCGCGCCCATCTCGGGCAGCTTCGGGTCGTGGCCATGATGCCCAGGCAGCATGCCCTTCTCTTTGGAGCGCGCGTTGAAGTGCCAGCCATAGTCGGCCACCAGCACCAAATCGCCGGTGCGATGCGGGTGGCTGTAGCCCATCCAGGCCGGCACCGTGTCGCGCCGATAGACCGTCACGTGGGGGATCTTGCGGGCGCGCGCCTCGTTCTCGGCGCGGGCTTCGGGCGCCGTGAACAGGTGGGCCACCGGCCCCGACGCGATGATGTCGACGGCGTGTTTGCTCTCGAAGAAGGGGTCGTAGACGTTGATCTCGCCGACGGTGTTGGTCATGCCGTGATCGCTGACGATGATCGTGGTCACCGCGTGCGGCAACTTGGCCAATCGCGCCCGCAGCTGGCCCAGTCGCGCGTCGGTTTCAATAATACAATCAGTCACTTCAGGGCTGTCGGGGCCATGCTCGTGGCCGGCGTGATCGCAGCCGCGCAAGTAGCTCATGATGAGGCGCGGCGGGGTTGGGCTCTTAAGCCACTCGATGATCGTGTCGACCTTCTCGTCGTCGGTCGTGGTGGTGTCGTAGTTGCGCGCGACGGCCGCCTCGACGCCTTCATAGGGGCCGCGGCTGCCGATCCAATGGAACACATGTGAGCGCACGCCCTTGCGGGTCGCGTGGATCCACAGCGGGGCGCGGTCGTACCAGGTCGCCTCGTCGGCGTAGGAGAACAGGCCGCGGCTTCGATCGCGGAAGCGGTTGTTCATGATCCCGTGTCGCTGGGTGACGACGCCGGTGGCCATGCTCGCGTGGCTCGCGAAGGTCTGGCTGGGGTACGGCGGGATCAGGCGATCGGCCGACGCCCCTTCGGCCTTGATGGCGTCGAAGTGCGGGGTGGGCGCGCGGTCGGGGTAGTCGTGGCGCACGCCATCCATCGAGATGAGCAGCACGACGGGGCCGCCCGCGTCGCCGGGCGGCGCCTTGGGCGCACCGCCGCACGCCACGAAGAGCATCGGCAGGGCCCAGAGCAACAGCCGAAGAGGGCGCAAACGAACGGTCAGCAGGCAAAGGCTACGCATGGCGCGCATCATGCCAGGACAGCGAAGTGGGCGATACGCTAGGGTGCGCGCCGTCAACGACCTGCGATCAAAGGAGTCTTTCATGGCCAAGAGCCAATACCGCGACGGCGAGTCCGACTACGCCCATCGATTTCACGCAGGCAACCTGGGCGATGTGCTCAAGCACGCCGTCCTTCTGGCATGGGTCAAGGCGCTGCAGGCCGACGAGCGGCCGCTGCATATCGTCGATACCCACGCCGGTTCAGGCATGTATCCGCTGCCGCCGAAGGGCGAATGGGAGGCCGGGATCGGCCGCCTTGATGCGCTGGGCCATGAGACGGCGCCGGGCTTGGTGGGCGACTACCTCAAGGCGGTCGGCGATCGACGCGTGCCCAACCGGG